>JAGRLQ010000330.1:330-8004 GCA_020441735.1 Nitratireductor sp. | reverse complement strand
CAATTGTACACGAAAACTTTCTGAGACGCGTTTCCGAAGGGGATCTGCCGACGGGCGAAGCTCCGGCTGGCCCGCTCTCGCAAACCGATGCGGTTTCGATCTTCCGCTCGGGTTGCCTTAGCCGGGCACTCGATCGCAAGAGCCGCGCCCTGCAGGCGGCGGGGCAGGGGTTTTATACCATCGGTTCTTCCGGCCATGAGGGCATGGCAGCGGTTGCGGCAGCGCTGCGGCCGACGGACATGGCCTTTCTGCATTACCGGGACGCGGCCTTCCAGATTCAGAGGGCAGAGCAGGTGCCCGGGCAGTCAATCACCTGGGACATGCTGCTGTCGTTTACCTGTTCCTCGGAGGATCCGATTTCGGGTGGCCGCCACAAGGTACTGGGATCCAAAGCCCTCAACATTCCGCCGCAGACCTCGACCATCGCCAGCCACCTGCCGAAGGCGGTGGGGGCAGCCTATTCGCTCGGGCTTGCCCGCCGCCATCCGCCCGAGCACCGCGCCCTGCCGGACGATGGCATCATCCTGTGCTCCTTCGGCGATGCCTCGGCAAACCATTCCACTGCACAGGGTGCCTTCAATACCGCCCAGTGGACGGCCTATCAGTCCGTTCCGCTGCCGCTTCTGTTCGTCTGCGAGGACAACGGCATCGGCATTTCGGTGAAGACGCCGAAGGGCTGGATCAGGGCGTCATTCGAACACCGGCCGGGACTTCAATATTTCTCCTGCGACGGTTTGGACATTTACGACACCTACCGCGCCGCGATGGAAGCAGCCAACTATGTGCGCAAGCGGCGGCGGCCGGCCTTCCTGCACATGCGCACGGTGCGGCTTTACGGCCATGCCGGTGCCGATGTTCCCACCACCTACATGAAGCGCCAGGAAGTGGAGGCCGAGGAAGCAAACGATCCGCTGCTGCACTCGGTACGTCTGCTTTCCCAATCGGGTGCGCTTGAGCCGGAAGCAGCCCTTGCGATCTATAACGAGACCGGCGAGCGTGTTGAGCGGGTGGCGGAAGAAGCGGTCACAAGGCCGCGCTTGAAGTCTGCTGATGAAGTGATGGCGAGCCTCATTCCGCCGAAACGGATTTGCCGGGCGACCAACGGACCTTCCCTGGAAGTCCGGGCACAGACCTTCGGCAGCGATCTCAAGGCCATGGAAGAGCCGCAGATCATGAGCCGCCTGATCAACTGGGCGCTCAGCGATCTGATGCTGGAACATGAAGAGATCGCGCTGATGGGTGAGGATGTCGGCCGCAAGGGCGGCGTCTATGGCGTAACGCAAAAATTGATTGCCCGTTTCGGGCCGGACCGGGTGGTCGATACCCTGCTTGATGAGCAGTCGATCCTCGGCCTCGGCATCGGGCTGGCGCATAACGGCTTCCTGCCCATCCCCGAAATCCAGTTCCTTGCCTATCTGCACAATGCCGAAGATCAGTTGCGCGGCGAGGCGGCAACGCTGCCCTTCTTCTCCAACGGGCAGTACACCAACCCGATGGTGGTGCGCATTGCGGGCCTTGGCTACCAGAAGGGGTTTGGAGGTCACTTCCACAATGACAACTCGGTCGCGGTGCTGCGCGATATTCCGGGCCTGATCCTGGCCTGCCCTTCAAACGGCGCGGATGCCGCAATGATGCTGCGAGAATGCATGCGCCTTGCCCGCGAAGAGCAGCGCCTGGTGGTGTTCCTGGAGCCGATTGCACTCTATCCCATGCGCGACCTGCACGAGGCTGGCGATGGCGGCTGGCTGGCGACCTATCCAGAGCCCTCCCGGCGCATCGCTTTCGGCGAGGTGGGTGTGCACGGCGATGGCGAGGATGTTGCCATCGTGAGTTTCGCCAATGGCGCTTACCTCTCACGCCAGGCGCAGCGACAGCTTGAAGGGCAGGGGATTTCCAGCCGCGTCATCGATATCCGCTGGCTTTCGCCCTTGCCGGAAGACGCAATCCTCGATGCGGTTTCGGGCTGCCGCAACGTGCTGGTGGTTGATGAAACAAGGCGCACCGGCGGCCTTGCCGAAGCGCTGATGGCGCTGTTGACGGAGCGCAGCACCGTTCCCCATGCGCGCCTCAGCGCTGAAGACAGTTTCATCGCTACGGGACCGGCCTATGCCGTCACGATGCCATCGGCAGACGGCATCGCTGAAGCTGCCCGCAAGCTGGTAGGAGCCGCATCATGAAGACGGCGGTCGTTATCTGTCCCGGCCGGGGAACCTATAACAAGGCGGAACTGGGCTACCTCGCGCGCCACTTCCCCGATCAGGGGATGTTGGCGCAATTCGACGCGCTGCGGATGGCGGAAGGCCAGCCGACGCTGGGCGAGCTTGACGGTGCCGAGCGGTTCTCGCTGGCAACCCATACTCGCGGCGACAATGCTTCGGCGCTGATCTATGCGGCAACACTGGGTGATTTTCTGTCGATTGATCGCAACGAAATCGAGATCGTCGCGGTAACCGGCAACTCCATGGGCTGGTATTCAGCGCTTGCCTGCGGCGGCGCTCTCACGCCACAGGACGGGTTTCGCGTCGCCAATACGATGGGCACGCTGATGCAGAAGTCGCTGATCGGCGGGCAGTTGATCTATCCGTTCGTTGGCGAGGACTGGCGGCATGACCCGGCGCGGCGCTCGGCCTTGCTGGAACGGGTCGAAGAGATCGCAACCCGCCCTGATCACGCGCTTTCGCTGTCGATCGATCTTGGCGGCATGCTGGTTCTGGCCGGTAACGAGGCGGGGCTGACAGCCTTCGAAAAGGCAGTCGAGCCTGTGCAGGAACGCTTTCCCATGCGGCTCGGCAATCACGCTGCCTTTCACAGCGTGTTGCAGGCGCCGGTGGCGAAGGAGGGACGCGAGGCGCTTTCGCCGGCACTGTTCGGCCAGCCGCAGCTGCCGCTGATCGATGGTCGTGGCAAGATCTGGTGGCCCAAGGCCAGCGATCCGGAAACGCTCTGGGGCTACACGCTCGGCCATCAGGTGGTCGAGACCTATGACTTTACCCGTGCGATCGCCATCGCGGCGCGGGAGTTTGCACCTGATCTCTTCATCATCACGGGCCCGGGCACCACGCTGGGTGGCGCAGTCGCCCAGTCGCTCATCCTCGCCAACTGGCGCGGCATGGCGAGCCGGGACGATTTCAGAACGGTGCAGGACAAGACACCGCTGCTGGTTTCCATGGGAATGGAGGAGCAGCGCGCAGGCGTATCAGGAACGGCTGCATGATGAGGTACAGGGTGCACGATTGTATCCGGCAATACCCCTTGCCCTGCGGCAAAGAAGGGGCTGGCGAATGCAGATGCATTTGCTACTAATCACGCTCCCTGGAGCGTTCCGGGTACGGGAGGATACATGAATCTGGCAGAATGGCTGGTGCGCTCGGCGAAGCTGCATCCTGAAGCTCCGGCACTGTTTTCAGGGCACGAACAGGTTGCCACCTATGGCGAATTTGCTGCCCGGGCGGCGGGATTTGCCGGTGCGCTTCAGAATGAATTTGCCATCGCTCCGGGAGATCGCATCGCGATCTTTGCCAAGAATTCGATAGAGTATCTCATCGCCATGTATGGCGCATGGTTTGCCGGTGCCGTCATCGTGCCGGTCAACGCCAAGCTGCACCCAAGGGAAGCTGCCTGGATCGTTGAAAACTCTGGCGCCAAAATGGCGTTGATTACTGAGAATCCGGGAGCCGAGCTTGCCGGCATCGTGCCGCCAGAGTGCGGCCACATCATTGATTTCAGGTCCGATGAATTTGCTGCGATGTGCGCCCATGCGCCGATGGCCGCGCCGCTGTCCCGCACATCCACCGACATGGCCTGGCTGTTTTATACCTCCGGCACAACGGGTAGGCCCAAGGGCGTGGTGATGACCCATGGCAATATCCATGCCATGGCGTTTTCCTACTTCGCCGATGTCGATCAGGTCTTCGAGACCGATGCTGCTTTTTACGCCGCGCCCATGAGCCATGGTGCCGGGCTCTACAACGTCATGCACGTATTAAAGGCCGCGCGGCACGTCGTACCGGCTTCTGCCGGCTTCGATCCGGCGGAGATCTTCGACCATGGCCGAAAAACCGGTAGCCTGCACATGTTCGCAGCGCCGACCATGATCCGCCGCCTGGTTGATCATGCCAGGGCATCGGGCGAAGCCGGCGAGGGGATCAGGACCATCGTATATGGCGGCGGGCCGATGTATCTTGCCGACATCGTCGAAGCCGTCGAGGTGCTCGGCCCCCGTTTCGTGCAGATCTATGGTCAGGGTGAAAGCCCGATGTGTATCACCGCGCTGTCGCGCGAGGCGGTTTGCGACCGTGAGCATCCACGCTGGAAGGAGCGACTTGCTTCTGTCGGCAGGGCGCAATCCTGCGTCGAGGTCGCCATCGCTGCCGAGGATGGCAGAATGTTGCCTGCCGGTGAGAGCGGAGAGATCATCGTGCGCGGGACACCGGTGATGGCAGGTTACTGGAACAACCCGGAAGCAACGGTGAAGACGGTCCGCGATGGCTGGCTGTGGACCGGAGACATGGGCGTTCTCGACGAGGACGGTTTCCTGACGCTGAAGGACCGCTCCAAGGATGTCATCATCTCCGGTGGCACCAACATCTATCCTCGCGAGGTTGAGGAGGCGCTGCTGACCCATCCGGCAGTCTATGAGGTTTCGGTCATCGGCATTCCGGACCCGGAATGGGGCGAAAGCGTTTGTGCCTTTGTGGTGCGCACCGAAGGTGCGGAGGCGGTCGAAGCGGAACTCGACCGCCATTGCACGGACAACATTGCCCGCTTCAAGCGACCGAAAGCCTACCGTTTTGTCGACAGCTTGCCCAAGAACAATTATGGCAAGGTGCTGAAGACCGAGTTGAGAAAAATGGCTGAAGATACAGGAGATAATGGATGAGCGGACATCTTGCGGGAAAGACAGCGCTGGTAACCGGATCGGTACAGGGGATCGGCCTTGCCGTGGCAAAAAGCCTGGCGGCTGCGGGCGCCCGCATTGCGGTTCACGGGCTTGCCAGCGAAGCGGAAGCCCGGGCGGCGGAAGATGAGATCCGTGCAGCCGGTGCCCCGGAAGCAAAATTCTTCGACGGCGATCTTCGTGATCCCGAGGCGATCGGCGCACTGGTGAAAGCAGTGGAAGCCTGGGGGCCGCTCGATGTGCTGGTCAACAATGCGGGTGTGCAGAAGACGGTTTCCATCGCTGATGCCGATGCGGCGACCTGGGATGCGATCATCGCCGTCAACCTGTCGGCGGCCTTCCACACCATGCACCATGCACTGCCGCTGATGGCATCACGCGAGTTTGGCCGGGTGGTCAACATCGCCTCGGTACATGGTCTGGTGGCGTCGAAGGAAAAGGCGCCTTATGTCGCTTCGAAATTCGGCCTGGTCGGCATGAGCCGCGTGGCAGCCCTCGAATATGCAGCCATCGGTAGCCGGGAGTCCGGCGGCGTGACGATCAACTGTATCTGTCCGGGCTGGACGGAAACTGCTCTGATCGAACCGCAGATCGAGGCGCGCGCCCAGCAGGCAGGCGGTGGCCGGGCCGAAGGTGTGCGCTCGCTATTGTCGGAAAAGCAGCCGAGCCTGCGCATGTCCGATCCTTCCGAGATCGGCGATCTGGCGGCCTGGCTGTGCCACAAGACGGCGCACAACATTACGGGTGCAGCCATTCCCGTTGATGGCGGCTGGACGTCGCAATAGTTGGGAGTGCCGCAGCCCGGTGGGGGCAACGCTCTTGCCGCCGGTTCAGCTTGCCTTGCGGATTTCGTGCGCCCGCTGGTAGGCAGGCCGTGCCCAGAGCCGATTCACGTAGTCGGTCAGTTTTCCTTCCGGCCAGCCGAATTTCGCGTTGATCGCCCAACTGGCGCAATGGCCGATCAGGATATCGGGCACGGTGAAGGTATCTCCCATGGCGTATTCGCCATCGCCGAGCCGCTGCTCCAGCGCTGCTACGGAGCGGGCAAGATCGTGTTCACAGGCGCGCCGCACCTCGCTTGAGCGCAACTCCTCTGGCAGTACGAAGCTGTGCTTGGCCGAATGCCACAGAATACCGTCCAGATCATCGGCGGCAAAGAAGGTCATGCTGTCCTGTTTTGCCCGCTCGATGGTGCCGGCGGGAAAGGTGAACCTGCCGTGTCGGTCGGCCAGGAACTGGATGATGGCGGCAGAATCGATGATGGCATCATCTCCCACCTTCAATACTGGCGACTTTCCCGTCGGATTGACCGCCAGCAGTTTCTCCGAGCGTACGGCAGCGGGAATGAGCTCGTAGTCGGCTTCCAGTTCCTCCAGCATCCACAGGACGCGGAAGGCGCGGTTCTTGGGGCTGCCGATCAGCGTATACATGCGGGTTCCTCCAGTGCAGTGCAATTGCCGCTTTTCGGCCCGATGTTGCACAAGGACCCTGTCGCTTGCAATGTCAGATTACTTCACCTCAAACCCCCTCGACGAAACTGTCGAGCACCTTTTTCTGTCCAGCCTTGTCGAAGTCGATGGTCAGCTTGTTGCCGTCTATTGCAGCGATGTTGCCATTGCCGAATTTCAGGTGAAACACCCGGTCGCCGACGGTAAAGTTGGAGGAGGGCTGGTTGATCGAGGCGGCAATCAGTTCCCCGTCGATCACCCGGCCACGCTTTCCACCATCTTCGGCAACGTTGGCGCCGGAGCGTGAACCCCAATTGTTCTTCACCGGATCGCCATGGGTGCCGGCCGCGCGCCGTGCATTGCCGCGCTGGGCGCGCTGCCATCCGGGCGAGGAATAGGAGGAGGTGAACGGGTCGGACGTATCGAAGCGCGACGCACCGTAGCCACCGCCAACCCGGTTGGCGCCATAGCCGCCATAACTGCTGGAAGGTTCAAGCACTTCCACATGGTCTTCCGGCAATTCGTCGATGAAACGCGAGGGAATCGAATTCTGCCACAGCCCGTGCACGCGCCGGTTGGACGTGAAGTAGATCGTACAACGGTCCCGCGCCCGGGTGATGCCGACATAGGCGAGCCGCCGCTCCTCCTCCAGTCCGGAGCGCCCGCCTTCATCGAGAGCGCGCTGGTGAGGAAACAGTCCTTCCTCCCAGCCGGGCAGAAAAACGGTATCGAATTCAAGCCCCTTGGCCGAATGCAGCGTCATCAGCGAGACCGCATCCAGGTCCTCGTTCTGTTCGGCGTCCATCACCAGCGAGACATGCTCGAGAAAGCCGCGCATGTTCTCGAACTCTTCCATGGAACGGATGAGTTCCTTGAGGTTGTCGAGGCGGCCCGGCGCTTCCGGCGAGCGGTCGTTCTGCCACATCTCGGTATAGCCGGATTCATCCAGAATGATTTCGGCAAGCTCGGTATGGGAAGTGGCATCGAGCTGGTCTGCCCAGCGTGAGAAATCATCCATCAGGCTGGCAAGCGTTGCCCGCACCTTCGGCTTGAACTCCTCGCTCTGCACGAGTTCGCCCACCGCCGCCGACAGGGGAATGCCTTTCCTGCGGGCGTGGTCATGAACAATGCGCAGTGTTGCCTCGCCAATGCCGCGTTTAGGCGTGTTGACGATACGCTCGAAGGCGAGATCATCGGCCGGCTGGCAGACCACGCGGAAATAGGCCATGGCATCGCGGATTTCCATGCGCTCGTAGAAACGCGGCCCGCCGATCACCCGGTAATTGAGGCCAAGGGTAACGAAGCGGTCCTCGAATTCGCGCATCTGGA
>JAGRLQ010000330.1:0-306 GCA_020441735.1 Nitratireductor sp. | reverse complement strand
GGATCGCCATGTCGTTGAGGGCATGATTCTGCCGCTGCAACTGCTCGATTTCCTCGCCCACCTGACGGGCTTCTTCTTCTGAATCCCAGCAGGCCGCGATCATCACTTTCAGGTCGTCGGGATCGGCAGCATCGGTAAACAGAGTCTTGCCGAGCCGGCCCTCATTGTGGCTGATGAGGTGAGAGGCAGCACCCAGAATATGCGCGGTCGAGCGGTAGTTGCGCTCCAGTCGAATGACCTTCGCGCCGGGAAAATCCTTTTCGAAGCGCAGGATGTTGTCGACTTCCGCCCCGCGCCAGCCATAGA
>JAGRLQ010000047.1 GCA_020441735.1 Nitratireductor sp. | reverse complement strand
CGCGAATGCCGCCGGGAAACTCCACCATCTCACCGGCCTGGACATTGTCCAGACCGTAGACGCGGGCGATACCGTCGCCGACCGACAGAACCTGACCGACCTCGGAAACCTCGGCTTCCCTGCCGAAATTCTTGATCTGGTCCTTGAGAATTGCGGAAATTTCCGCTGCGCGAATGTCCATTTATCCGACCTCTTTGAGCGCTAGCTTGAGCGAGGAAAGTTTCGTTCTGAGTGAAGTGTCGATCTGGCGCGAGCCGATCTTGACGATCATGCCGCCCAGAAGCGAGGGATCAACGGTCTCCTCGATGGCGACATCCTTGCCGACAACGCTTTTGAGCGCCGTCTTCAATTCTTTCTTGTGGGCTGCCGTAAGCGGGCTGGCAACCGTTACCTCGGCGTTGGCCTCGCCCCTGTGCTCGGCAACGAGCTGACGGAAGGCCGTCAGCATGCCCGGCATGGCGAACAGGCGGCGGTTTCTCGCCACGACGCGGACGAAATTGCCTACGAGACCGCCGATCTTCGCTTTCGTCAGAATGCTGTCGATGGCAGCCAATTGTTCATCGGCGGAAAAAACAGGTGAACGCACCAGCCGCTGCAGATCATCGGAACCCTTCAACAGGGCGTCGAAACGGGCGAGATCGGTCTCCGCCGCATCGATTTTCTTTTCCGAAACAGCAAGCTCGAACAATGCGCTTGCGTAACGCTGGGTAACACCGGAAGCAGGTGAGGCAGACTGTGCCAAGGCTATAAATTCCCCAAACAAGCATTCAAAAGACCTGCCCGCAGAAATCCACTCTGCCCCGTCAATACCGGGACCTGGCAAGTAATTGAAAAATCGTTGTTTTTTTCAGCTTTCGGATAGTGGCTGCCGCGTGGGCGTCCAAAATCGCGCTTCACCTAGCATACTGCATAATATGTGGCAACCAAGGAAGGCCCCGCATTTGGTCCAATTCGGAAGCTGTGGAGAGGTCTTTCGTCGCATGGCAGGGCAAAATGCCGCCACAACCTGCCACCGAACGCTGATTCCACAAGCGAACCCCGTTCCCGCCACGTCGGCTGGCGCCTCAGAGAAAACTCTGTGGATCGATATCCACCTGGACACGGACAGAACCGCGCACTTTCGGACCGCTTGCCAGCCAGTGGGAAAGCCAGTCCTGCAGCTTGGCTTTCAGCGTGGCATGAACCAGCAGGCGGTAGCGGTAGCGCTCGCGCAGCATGAAGATGGGCGCTTCGGCAGGCCCCAGCACCGTGATGCCTTCCGGCATCTGCGCCGCACGGCGCAAGCCTCTAGCATGGTCTTCCGCCTCGCGTTTCGAGCCTGCCGAAACAATGATCGCGGCAAGCCGTCCGAAAGGAGGCAGGGCAGCGCTTTCCCGGTTGGCAATCTCCCGTTCATAGAAGGCCTCGCGGTCTCCCCTGGCGATGGCATCGATGACCGGATGTTCCGGCTGATAGGTCTGCAGATAGCCGGTGCTTGCCCCGCCGGCGCGTCCGGCACGGCCCGTCACCTGCGACAGCAGTTGAAACGTTCGCTCGGCAGCCCGCGGATCGCCATTGGCCAACCCCAGATCGGCATCGATGACGCCGACACAGCGCATCAGCGGAAAATTGTGCCCCTTGGCGACAAGCTGCGTGCCAATGACGATGTCACACTCGCCCTTGGCAATCGCCTCCAGTTCGAGCCGCAGCCGCTTCACCCCGCCCATCAGGTCGGAGGAAAGCACCAGAATGCGCGCATCGGGAAACAGGTCGACGGCCTCTTCCGCCAGCCGCTCCACCCCCGGACCGCAGGCGGCAAGATGATCGAACGTGCCGCAATGGGGGCAGGCCTGCGGCGTCGGCTCGCTATGACCGCAATGATGGCACTGCAACTGGTTGCGGAAACGGTGCTCGACCAGCCATGTCGTACAGTTGGGGCACTGGAAACGGTGGCCGCAGACCCGGCAAAGCGTCAGTGGCGCATAGCCGCGGCGGTTGAGAAACAGCAGCGACTGTTCGCCTTTCTCGAATGTTTTCGCAACGGCCTCCGCCAGCACCGGCGAGATGAAACCACCGCGCGGCGGCGGATTGCGCCGCAAGTCGATGGTGCAGATGTCCGGCAGCGCCGCGCCGCCGAAACGGTTTTCAAGCCGCAAATGGCGGTAGCGCCCGCGCTGGGCATTGACCAGGCTTTCAACCGATGGCGTCGCCGAGGACAGGATCACCGGAAAATCGCGGATCCGCCCGCGCACCACTGCCATGTCGCGGGCGTGATAGAAGACGCGATCCTCCTGCTTGTAGGCGGAATCATGCTCCTCATCGACGACGAGGAGCCCGAGATCAGCAAACGGCAGAAACAGCGCCGAACGCGCACCGGCAACGACACGCACTTCGCCGGTCGCCACCTGCCGCCACAGCAGTTCACGCTTTCTCGGCGCTACATCGGAATGCCATTCGCCCGGCCTTGCCCCGAAACGTTCTTCGAACCGGTCGAGAAAGGAAGCCGTCAGCGCGATCTCCGGCAGCAGGATCAGCACCTGCCGGCCGGCCTTCAGGGCTTCGGCCACCGCTTCGAAATAGACCTCCGTCTTGCCGGAACCCGTCACGCCGTCGAGCAGCGCGACAGAAAATCCGCCTTTCGCAGCCTCGCACACCACATCAGCCGCCGATTGCTGGTCATCGGTCAGCGCTGGAGCGCCATGGCCGGGATCGGGCATCGGCACCAATGGCTGATGGGGCAGCGCCACTTCCTCGAGCACACCGAGCTTGATCAACCCGTCGACAACGGAAGCACTGGCTCCGGCGGCATGGGCCAGCCCCGATTTCGACCACGCCGTGCCGTCGCGCGCCAGTTCAAGCACCCGGTTGCGGGCAGCTGTCATCCGCTCGGGCTCACCCCCCGCCCAGCGGTAGCCGATTATTGCCGCTGGCGGCTCCAGCCCGCCCGGCGCGCGCAACACCATGCGCAGCACCATGCCGGGCGGCGACAATGTATAATGAGCAACCCATTCGACGAAACGGCGCATGTCATCGGAAAGCGGAGGGCAATCGAAGCGGTCGGTGATTTGCCTGAGCTTTTTCGGATCGACCTTGTCGCCATCCACATCCCAGACGGTTGCCGCCACCTGCCGGGGGCCGAGCGGCACCTGCACATGATCGCCCGGCCTCACCGCCATGCCCTCCGGCACCGCATAGGTGTAGGGCCGGTCGGCCGGAATGGGCAGCAATACGGAGACGGTTTCCGTCAAGACGTCCTGATCCTGAATCTGGTGCGGGGCATCGCCCCGTGCGAATCTTCCTGGCCAAGCGTAATGACCTCGCCGTCATTATGCTATATGACGGGCGCCGAACCGAGGACAGAGCGCCGGCATCCTGCCGGCAAACACGGAATTTGCAGCATGAAGTTTTTTGTCGATACTGCGGATGTGGATGAAATCCGCGAGATCAATGAAACCGGCCTTCTCGACGGCGTGACCACCAATCCGTCGCTGATCCTGAAATCTGGCCGCGATATCACCGAGGTCACGAAGGAAATCTGCGGCATCGTCGACGGGCCGGTTTCCGCCGAGGTAACCGCCACCGATTTTGACGGCATGATGCGCGAAGCCAAGGTGCTGGCGAAGATCGCCGACAATATCTGCATCAAGCTGCCGCTGACCATGGACGGACTGAAAGCCTGCAAGAAACTGACTTCCGAGGGTCACCAGACCAATGTGACCCTGTGCTTTTCGGCCAATCAGGCGCTGCTCGCCGCCAAGGCCGGCGCGACCTACATTTCGCCGTTTATCGGCCGCATCGACGATGCCGGCGCCGACGGCATGGAACTGATCGAGGAAATCCGCTCCATCTACGACAATTACGATTTCGAGACCCAGATCCTTGCCGCCTCGATCCGCACCGTGATGCACGTCAAGGAAGCAGCCCTCATCGGCGCCGATGTCGCCACCGTTCCTCCTGGCGTCATCAAGGCCCTGGTCAAGCACCCGCTGACCGACAAGGGGCTCGATGCCTTCCTCGCCGACTGGGCCAAGACCGGCCAGAAGATCGGCTGAACCGGTTGTGCGGCAAGAGGAGAGCTGCACGCTCTCCACTTGCAACTTTGCAAAATTGCAGACATCCTGAAAACGTTCTCAGGGCGGGGTGAAACTCCCCACCGGCGGTGAAAGCCCGCGAGCGCCTGCCTTGGCAGGGTCAGCAGACACCGGTGAAATTCCGGGGCCGACGGTTACAGTCCGGATGGAAGAGAACCAACTGCCTTCGGTTAGCCGGAGAGCGGTCGGATACGCCTTGGGACCATTACTCCAGATGAAGGATGGTTCCATGACTGAAACTCTCAAGATTGCATTCATAAAAGCGCGATGGCATGCCGAGATCGTAGATCAGGCCTTTGCCGGTTTCGAAGCGGAAATCGCAGCATCCGGCCAACGGATGCAGATTACGGCAATCGATGTGCCCGGCGCTTTCGAGATGCCCCTGCTTGCAAAAAAGCTGGGCAGCAGTGGCAGATATGACGCCATCGTCTGTGCTGCGCTGGTGGTGGACGGTGGCATCTACCGTCATGACTTTGTCGCACAGGCGGTTGTCGATGGATTGATGCATGCTCAACTGGCAACCGGAATTCCGGTTTTCTCGGTTTCGCTTACACCGCATCATTTCCAGCCCTGCGAAGAGCATCACACTTTTTTCAAATCGCATTTCAGAAAGAAAGGCCGTGAGGCTGCCGAAGCGGTGCTCATGATATCGAAGCTTGGGGCATGTGAAGCGTGCTGAGATAATAACCTTCACCCTTCGCTAACCAGGTTGCGGCATTCTGGAAGCCATGAATGCCGAACCCTTTCTCGTTACGCTTTCGCCCGAGCTTGCCCGCCATCGCGCGGACTGGCTGGCTTCGCTCGCCAGCGAGCGGCGCATGGCCGAAAAGACGCTGGAAGCCTATGAGCGCGACCTTCGGCA
>JAGRLQ010000329.1 GCA_020441735.1 Nitratireductor sp. | reverse complement strand
GTCACAATTGGGGATAGCTGGCATGCATGCCGTGCATGCCCCCTCAAACGGGCAAGAACTGCTGAAAAAAGCGGCAAATCCTGGCGCAAACTTTCTCTTTCGTCTGCTTCTAATCCCTCTTCAACAAGGCCGCTTTGAAGGGCATAAGGAAGTCATGCAAAGCGAGGCGGGAGCAATGGCAGGCGAAAACAGCAGCGCAGACGGCGGTATTCGGCCGGCAGACCGGCTTCCGCGTATCGATGCCGTTGATCTTGCCAGAGGGCTGGCGCTCATCGCCATGACCACGTTTCATTTCGGCTGGGACCTGGAACTGTTCGGCTTTGCCGAACGCGGCTTTGCGACGCAAGCCTGGATGATCTGGTACGCGCGGGTCATCGCGTCGAGCTTTCTCGTCCTGGTCGGCATTTCCTTTGCACTTGCCCATCAAGGCGGGCTGAAAACAAGGCCGTTTTTGTGGCGGCTTGGCAAGATTGCCGCTGCCGCGCTGCTGATCACGATCGCCACGCGGATCGCAACGCCGAACATCTTCATCTTCTTCGGCATCCTGCATCACATCGCGCTGGCAAGCGTGTTGTGCATTTTCTTCGTGCGCCTGCCTGTGCCGCTACTGGTTGCCTTGGCAGCGGCCACTCTGGCCCTTGCGCTTTACGGCAAAAGCAGTTTCTTCGACGCGCCCTGGTGGTGGTGGAGCGGGCTCAATGCCTTTACCCCGCGCTCCAGCGACTACGTGCCGGTGTTTCCGTTTTTCGCGGCCGAACTGGCTGGCCTGGCCATCGGCAAATGGTTGATTTCAAGCGGCACGGCTGACAGGCTTGCCCGCTGGCGGCCAAATGGCGGGATTGCCGCCGTGCTGCGCTTCATCGGCAAAAACAGCCTTGCCTATTACCTGTTGCACCAGCCGGTGATGCTGACAATTCTCTATCTGGTTCAACTGGTTGTAGGATAGGATTGAAAATCTGATTCAAGCTGGTTTTTACCAAAGCCCGTAGCTGCGCAGGATCCCGCCCATGAACACCTTGCAGGAAAAACCGCCCTCGCCCTTTCCCTGGCCGCCAGTGCTTTACGTCATCGCAATTCTGGCGGGTCTGGGGCTGCAGGCCCGGGTTTACAAACTGCCCTGGCTGCCAGGAACCGTTGGCGGCATGGCGTTCATGGCCGGGCTGCTGGCCATTGCGGCAGCCGTCTTCATCGATGTCAGGACGTTTCTCGAACTGCGCAAGCACAAGACGACCATCCTGCCCACCAAGGCGGCAAGCCATCTCGTCACCACCGGCCCGTTCAGCTTTTCGAGAAACCCGATCTATCTTTCCAACACCCTGCTGACGATCGGACTGGGATTGGCGCTCGGCAATCCATGGCTGCTGCTGGCAGCCTTTCTGGCAGCTTTTGCCGTGACGAAACTGGCCATTGAGCGGGAGGAAAAGCACCTCGCCCGAAAGTTCGGCACGGCCTGGCATCACTATGCAAAGAAGGTGCGGCGCTGGGTGTAAGTTCCCGCTGCGTGTCAGCGGACCGCTGTCAGATCAGGTACCGACGCCGATTTCGGCCAGCCGCGCCAGGCTTGTTTCCTCGACCTGTTCGAGTTCACGCAGGGTTTCCTCGATGTCGCGGCGCTTCTGTTCCAGTTCGCCGCGCTTTTCCTTGACCTTGGCCATGAGCAGCCGCAACTGGCCGGCTTCGCCCGGCGGCTCCTTGTACATGTCCTTTATTTCGCGGATTTCGGCGATGGAGAAGCCGAGCCGCTTGCCGCGCAGGATGAAGCTCAGCAGCCGGCGGTCCGACTGGCGGAACAGGCGGGTGCGGCCACGGCGCAGCGGGCTGATCAGCCCCTCGTCCTCGTAAAAGCGGATGGTCCGCGTGGACACACCAAATTCCCGGGTCAGATCGGTAATGGTGTAATATTCACGCGAATCCGCGCTGGGTGTATCCAAAGCCATTCCCGTTCTTTGGCACGATTTACGTTAAAGTCAATCCTGACTTACGTAAAAGTAATATCCTTCCCCTGTCCTTAAATCCCGAACCACCATGCGGCAAGCCCGAGAAAGGCAAAGAAGCCCACGACATCGGTAACGGTGGTAACGAAAACGCTGGAAGCAATCGCCGGGTCAAGATCAAGCCTGTCGAGCAGGAGGGGGATGAGAATGCCCGCCATCGCTGCACACAGCATGTTGAACACCATGGCGACTGCGATAATGACTCCGATGTCGAGACTGGAGAACCACCAGGCGGCGATCACACCGATCAGCACTGCAAAGGCTGCTCCGTTGAGGAGGCCGACCATGACCTCGCGCCGGATAATGCGCTTGGTGTTGTAGCTGTCCATGTCGCGGGTTGCGATCGCCCGCACAGCGACCGTCATGGTCTGGGTGCCGGCATTGCCGCCCATGGAAGCAACGATCGGCATCAGGATCGCCAGTGCCACCATCTGCTGGATGGTGGCATCAAACAGGCCGATCACGACGGAAGCGAGAACCGCCGTAACAAGGTTGATCAGCAGCCACAAAAACCGAGAGCGGGCGATGTCAATTACGGTGTCAGAAAGTTCCTCGTCGCCAACACCGCCAAGACGCTTGATGTCTTCCTCGGCCTCCTCATGGATGACGTCGACGATGTCGTCGATGGTCATGACGCCGACCAGCCTGCCGTTGTTGTCGATGACGGCCGCCGACAGAAGGTCGTATTGCTGGAAGATGTGGGCTGCCTCTTCCTGATCGACGGTGGCCTCGATCGGATGGATGTTGTCTTCCATGATCGACTCGACGCTGGCACTGCGTCCTGTTCGCAGCAGACGGTCGAGCTGAACATAACCGAGAAGCTCGTATTGCGGCGAGATGACGAAAATCTCGTGAAACCGGTTGGGGAGGTCTTCCTCCTCGCGCATGTAGTCGATCG
>JAGRLQ010000328.1 GCA_020441735.1 Nitratireductor sp. | reverse complement strand
TCAATGCCTGCGGCCACCACCATGTAGGCCATATCGGCATTCTTGGTTTGGATAAGGCGGGTGTCGAAAATTACCAGGTGACGCTGGGTGGCGACGCCACCGAGACGATGGCGCTGGGCGAGCGGGCAGGGCCCGGCTTTGCCGCCGACGAACTGATCCCGGCGCTGGAGCGGTTGATCGAAACCTATCTCGAACTGCGCGAAGGCCGTGAGGAAACCTTCCTTGCCGCTTATCGCCGGCTTGGCGCCGAACCCTTCCAGGCAGCGCTCTATCCGGAGAGGGAACGCCATGCAGCCTGACCTTGGAACCCGCATCCGCGAGATCAACGCGTCATCGCTGGAAACCGCCGCGCTTGCCCTGCTTGATGAGGCAATTGCGGAAAAGGCCCATGGCGAGGCGGCGATGGTTTCCTCCTTTGGAGCCGAGTCGGCGGTACTGCTGCATCTCGCTTCGCAGGTTGATCCCACCGTCCCGGTACTGTTCATCGACACGCGCATGATGTTCGCCGAGACACTCGACTATCAGGCGCGGCTTGCCGGTGAGTTTGGTCTGACGGATGTGCGCCATATCTCGGCTGACAGCCGGGAACTACGCCGCAACGATGTTTTCGGCCGCCTGCATCTTTCCAATCCCGATGCCTGCTGCAATCTACGCAAGACCGTGCCGCTTGAAACGGCTCTGGAAGGTTTCGGCTGCTGGATCAATGGCCGCAAGCGCCACCAGTCGGCGAGCCGGGCATCAATCCGCCTTGCCGAAACAGACAGTTCGGGGCGGGTGAAGCTCAATCCGCTCGCCTTCTGGGAAGCGGAAGACATCGAGGCCTATTTCAAGCGTTATGGGCTGCCACGCCATCCGATGGTCGCCAAGGGGTTTACCTCCATTGGCTGTGCGCCCTGTACCACGCGAGTGGCCGGCGGTGCCGATCCCCGCAGCGGCCGCTGGGCCGGCCTCGAAAAGACCGAATGCGGCATTCACATCGAAAACGGCGTCGTTTCACGCACCGCTGCCTGAGGAGCCAGTCATGCCCGTCATCATCAAGGATGGCCGTTTCATCGAAGACCCGTTCGTGGATGCGGGTGGCGCCTTCGTGGCGCTCGATCAGTATTCGGCTGCCGTCCACGACCGGGAGGCGGCACTCACCGGCATCGACGTTCCGGCTGATACCGATCCCCAGGCGCTTGCCGGCCTGATGAACTCGGTTGCCGCCATCCGCATTGCTTTCCCATCCTTCGCCGATGGCCGTGGCTTTTCCATCGCGCAGAAACTGCGCCGGATGGGCTTCAACGGTCTCATCCGCGCCAAGGGGCATGTGCTGGCCGACCAGTACCCGCTCGCCATTCGCTCCGGTTTCGACGAGGTCGAAATCCCCAACGAGCAGGCCGGCCGCATGCCGCAGTCCCAGTGGCGGGAGGCACTTGCACGCACCAAAAACAATTATCTCGACCGGCTGAAACGCAAGGCTGCCTGATGGGGCCACCTGAATCGGCAACCTGAACCCGCTTGTCCGCAGGAACAAATTTAATGAACCAGATTGCAAAGATTGAAAGCGCCGTACCGCTCGATGCGCGCCATCCCGATGCCCAGACCGTTACCGCCGTCAAGCATTTCACCGACCGGCTTTTCTCCTTCCGGGTGACGCGGCCGAAAAGCCTGCGTTTCCGCTCCGGCGAGTTTGCCATGATCGGTCTCGATCAACCGGGCGGCAAGCCGCTGTTGCGGGCTTATTCGATTGCCTCGCCAAGCTGGGACGACGAGCTGGAGTTCTATTCGATCAAGG
>JAGRLQ010000327.1 GCA_020441735.1 Nitratireductor sp. | reverse complement strand
GAGACCGGAATCCGTCTCGTCGAGAATGCCGATTTTCGGCTGCAGCAGCGCCATCTGCAGGATTTACATCCGCTTCTTCTCGCCGCCGGAAAAGCCGGTGTTGAGCGAGCGCTTCAGCATGTCCATGGAAATGCCGAGCCGGCCGGCAGCCTCTTTCACCTGTTTGATGAATTCGGGCGTCGTAAGTTCGTTCTCGCCGCGCGCCTTGCGCTGGGAGTTCATGGCAGCCTTGAGGAAGTTCATGGTCGGCACGCCGGGAATTTCAACCGGGTACTGGAACGCGAGGAACAGGCCGGCAGCGGCGCGCTCGTCGGGCTCCATTTCAAGGATCGATTGCCCGTTGAGCAGGATATCGCCCTCGGTAACCTCATAGTCCTCCTTGCCGGCCATGACATAGGACAGCGTCGACTTGCCGGAGCCGTTGGGCCCCATGATGGCAGCGACCTCGCCTGCCTTGACGGTCAGATCGACCCCGTTGAGGATCATCGTGTCGGTTTCGGCGATTTTGACGTGCAGGTTCTTGATTTCGATCATGTTTACTTCCTTCTGAATTCTTCTTCGGAGGCAGGCGTCCCTGGCCTCACGCCTCCCCGTCAAAATAGTCGAGCGGTTCGCCGGGGCGGAAAATATGGCGCACGCCGCCGCTCATGGTCGACCAGTCGAAGCGGCTGATGACGGCAACCTTGCCGGAATCGGGATATTCAACGACCTCGGTTTCCGCCATGGTCGAGATGCCGAGATATTTGAGCGTTTCCTTGCCCGTGTTGATCAACTGATGGGCGTTTTCTGCTCCGCCGGTGGGCGCAGCGCAGACATCGCCTGCCCTGACCGGATATTCCCTGTCGCCGAAGCGATACGTGCCCTCGCCTTCAAGGATGACGAAGAGTTCGTGAATCTGGTGGTGGACATGAAAGGGAAACGCCTTCTTGCCCGGTTCGACCACATGCAGCATGACGCCCATGCCGGTCGAGCCGATCTGCGGCCCGAAGGAGGCGACTTTTGCGGCAAAGCCAGCGCCGTTGCCGGTCTCGCGCATTTTCACATCGTCGATGTTGATCACCGGTTTCATCTCAATATCCCATCATGCCCTTGAGGAACGGAAGAATACTCGCCGCGATGATGCCGACCACTGCGCCGATGGCGATGCGCACACCCCGGCCGCCCAGCGACGGCGCAAAGGCTGCCAGCGCGCCGCAGACGGCGGCATACCAGACGATGGCGGTGCTATCGATCATTTGGTGACCTTTTGCATTTACTCAAACCCTAGCGGGACACGCTCTGGGTTTTCCACCTGCAGTTCAAATCCAATAAGAGGAACTAGTGTATCAATTTGCTCAATCGCATACGGCGCCCCTCGAACGAGTAGCGTCCACATACTTTTTGCTAGAGGCGTAAGCTCAGGATTCATGATTGCACGGAATGTGTGCAACCAAACAATCCAACCCACCGCAAGTACTTCTAGTCCGGATGCCTGTAATCTTTGCGCCTCCAAAAGAGCCAACTGAATAACCTCAGGTCGATCTTTCAGCACCGCCTGGGGCTTGTAAAAGTCGCCGTAGATAAATTGAGCGTTCGCCGTGTGCTCCACCGTAGCAACAGCCAGCCCCAAATCTTCTGCCGGTGACTGCGATAACCTGTCTATAAAGTCTCTCAACTGGTCT
This sequence comes from Nitratireductor sp., assembly GCA_020441735.1. Taxonomy (GTDB): domain Bacteria; phylum Pseudomonadota; class Alphaproteobacteria; order Rhizobiales; family Rhizobiaceae; genus Salaquimonas. The sequence continues at coordinate 88 of JAGRLQ010000327.1, read as the reverse complement.
TCAGCAGTTGGCTTCTTCTTAAACAGCCGGAAAATCACCCCACACTCCCCTCAAGCGAGATGCCGATCAGTTTCTGCGCCTCGACGGC
>JAGRLQ010000326.1:780-5015 GCA_020441735.1 Nitratireductor sp. | reverse complement strand
AAATCCGCCCCCGGGCACCATTTTTCCTAAAGCAATTTTAAACAGGTGCCATCAGCGGCTGGCCGCCTCCTTGCGGATCGTATCTGCGGCTTTTTCGGCGATCATGATCACCGGTGAAGCGGTATTGCCCGAAACAATCTTCGGCATGATCGAGGCATCGACGATCCGCACCCGGCCAAGCCCGCGTACTTTCAGATCGCCATCGACCACCGAGCGGTCATCCTGTCCCATTTTACAGGTGCCGACGGGATGAAAAATCGTCGTGCCGATATTGCCGGCTGCGCGCACCAGATCGTCATCACTCGCGACTGCCGGTCCCGGCAGCAGTTCTTCCGGTTCGTAGCGGGCGAGTGCCTTGGCTGTCATGATGTGGCGGGCCTGCTTCAGGGCTTCCACCGCGACCTGCTTGTCGCGTTTGGCGGAGAGATAATTCAGCCGGATTTCCGGCTGCCGGGCGATATCCCGGCTTGTGATGTGGCTTGAGCCAATGCTTTCCGGCCGCAGATTGCACACCGAAACGGTTATCGCCGGAAAGGGATGCAGCGGATCGCCAAGCTTGTCTGTCGACAGCGGCTGGACATGGTATTCCAGGTTTGGCGTTGCCAGCGAGGGATCGGATTTGGTGAACATGCCGAACTGGCTTGGCGCCATGGATAACGGCCCCGAACGCGTCAGGGCATATTGAATGGCCATGCCCGCCTTGCCGGTCAGGCTGTTTGCCAGCGTGTTGAGGGTTCTGGCACCGCGAACCTTGTAGATCGTCCGCAACTGCAGATGATCCTGCAGGTTTTCGCCCACGCCCGGGCTTGCATGCACCACGTCGATGCCAAGCCCGCTGAGAATTTCCGGATTACCGACGCCCGAATACTCAAGCAGCCTCGGCGTGTTGATCGAGCCAGCGGCCAGCAGAACCTCGGCCTGCGCATAGGCCGTTTTCCGTTCCCCGCCATGGCGGAACGAAACCCCGCGAACCTCGCCGTTCTCGATGATCAGGCTTTCGGTTTCCGCCTTGGTCAGTACCCGCAGGTTGGGGCGCTTCATCGCCGGTTTGAGAAACCCCTTGGCCGTGTTCCAGCGCACGCCACCTTTCTGGTTGACCTCGAAGAAGCCCGATCCCTCATTGTTGCCGTCGTTGAAGTCCTCCCGCGGCAGGATGCCGAATTCGGCGGCGCCCTTCTGGACGGCTTCAAGGATTTCCCATGACAGGCGTTGCCGGGCCACCTTCCATTCGCCGCCCGCGCCATGCAGGGTGGTTTTTCCGGCATGGTGGTCTTCCGACTTGAGGAAATAGGGCAGCACGTCGTCCCAGCCCCAGCCGGCATTGCCCAACTGCCGCCAGTGGTCGTAGTCGGCGGCCTGACCGCGCATGTAGATCATGCCGTTGACCGAACTGCATCCCCCCAGCAGCTTGCCGCGCGGATAGACCAGCGAACGCCCGTTTAGTCCGGGATCGGCAGCCGTCTTCATCATCCAATCGGTTCGCGGATTGCCGATGCAGTAAAGGTAGCCGATGGGGATATGAACCCAGTGATAGTTGTCCGAGCCACCGGCTTCCAGCAGCAGTATGCGGCGCGCGGGGTCTTCGCTCAACCGGTTGGCAAGGACGCAGCCTGCGGTGCCGGCACCGACGATGATGTAATCGAAATCCCCTTCAAGGCGTGTATCGGCACTTTGCATTCTCTTCCTCCGCTGCTCTGCGCAGATTGCAATATCGCGGGGTACAATGAAAGGGAATGCCGATTTTGCTGCGATTTGGTCAGCCTTCGCCTGAAAGCGGCGTGCGGTAAACCTAACGGAAATTTCACGTGACTTTCGTTCGCCCGCCATGGGATATGATATAAGGCGGTAGTATTGCCCGGGAAGCGCATCGGATCCGAAATGGCCTCGTGGAAACAGCTATTGATCATAGCAACGCTGGGCGTGGTGTGTCTGCTCGCCTGGACTCGCATCGATCCCAATGCAGCCATGCGCCTGCAGGCCTGGGGGCTTGATCCGGCCCTTGCCAAGCGCATTGCCGGCATGGATGCCGCAACATCGACCGGCTCGAACGGCGGCCAACAGGGCGGCGGCAAGCGCAAGGGCGTGCTGGTCGTAACGGCACCGGTCTTTACCGCCAGCATCGATAATTCGGTAACGGCAATCGGCGATGGCGAAGCCTCGCGCTCGATTACCCTGGTGCCGCTTGAAGCCGGGGTTCTGACGGCAGTCAGGGTATCTCCCGGCGATCATGTGAAGGCGGGCGACATCATCGCCGAACTGGATTCCGACACGGAGCGGATCGCCCGGGACCGGGCAGCCCTTCAGGAGCGGCTTGCCGGCGAAAAGGTCGCCCGCATGGAGCAGCTTACCCGCTCGCGTACCGCTTCCGCCGTGCAACTGGACGATGCCATGGGGGAATTGGAGACCGCACGGCTTGCCCTGCGCGATGCCGAAGTAGCCCTTCAACGCCGCCGCATCGTCGCGCCGGCAGACGGTATTGCCGGGCTGGTGCCGGTCGAGGTCGGCGCCTATGTAACCACGCAGACGTCGATTACCACCATCGATGACCGTTCCTCGCTGATCGTTGATTTCTGGGTACCGGAGCGCTTTGCCGCGCTGATCTCCGTTGGCGATCCGCTTGAGGCCGAGGCAGTCGCCTTTCCGGGCCGCCCCTTCGAAGGCACCGTTTCCCAGATCGCCAGCCGTGTCGACCGCGACAGCCGCACCCTGCAGATCCGCGGACGCATACCCAATGCCGAGGACCGGCTGCGCCCCGGCATGTCATTCCGCGTCAGCATGAAGTTTCCCGGCGAGCGTCACGTCGCCGTTGACCCGCTGGCAATTCAGTGGAGTTCGCAGGGTCCCTATGTCTGGACGGTTGCAGACGGCAAGGCAAAGCGGCTTGATGTGCGCGTCATCCAGCGCAACTCCGATGCAGTCATGATCGAGGCCGATCTGAAGCCGGGTGACCTGACAATAGTCGAAGGCGTGCAAAGCGTGCGTGAGGGTGCAGTCCTCAACATGACCAGCCAGCCGGCAGCCGGAGGCGCATAGCAGATGAAGCCGGGACTGCAGACAGATGGTTCCGATGGCGGTTTCGCCGGCCTGTTTGTTCGGCGTCCGATTCTTGCTCTGGTTCTCAGCGCCCTGATAGTCGTTGGCGGCCTTGCGGCCCTGTTCGGCGTCGAAGTGCGCGAACTGCCCGAAGTGGACAATCCCGTCGTTTCCGTCCGCACCGAGTATCCGGGTGCTGCGCCCGAGACCATCGACCGCGAGGTGACCGCCCGCATCGAGGGCGCGGCCGGGCGCGTGCCGGGGGTCGATTCGATTTCCTCGTCCTCGACGTTCGGCCGTAGCTCGGTGACCGTCGAGTTCACCGAGGAAACCAACATCGACATTGCGGCCAACGATCTGAAGGATGCAATCAGCCGCATCTCGCGTGATCTGCCGGATGACATCGAAGACCCGCGCGTGGTCAAGAGCGATGATAACGCCCAGGCCGTGCTGCGCGTCGCGCTTACTTCCGCCGACCTGTCCGTGCAGGAACTGACCACGCTGGTCGAGGAGGAAGTCGTCGACCGCCTGACCGCCGTTCCCGGCGTTGCCGATGTCTATGTCTATGGCGACCGCGACAACATCTTCCGCATCGATGTCGATCAGAACAAGCTTGCCAGCCGCGGCCTGAACGTCGGCGACATTGCCGCAGCACTTTCCGATGCAGCTTTCGATTCCCCGGCCGGTTCGTTGACGAGCACGTCCCAGGACATCGTTGTGCGGGCAACAGCGGGCATCGATACAGCAGCCGAATTCGAGGCGCTGGTAATCAGCGGGCGCACCCGGATCGGTGATATCGCATCGGTCTCGCTGGGCCCCGATCCCGGCGACAGCATGTTGAGGGCGAACGGGCGCACGGGTGTCGGCATGGGCATTGTCCGTCAGGCGGGGTCCAACACGCTGGAGATTTCCAAGGGTGTGCGGGAAACGGTGGATGAAATCGCCGAAATTCTGCCGGGCGATGTCACCATCCGCGTCACCAGCGACGATGCGACCTTCATTCAGGGCTCGATCAACGAGGTACTCTTCTCCCTTCTGCTGGCCGCGGCCATCGTCATCGCCATCATCTACGTGTTTCTGCTCAATGTCCGTGCAACGCTGGTGCCTGCCATTACCCTGCCGGTTGCCCTGATCGGTGCGGTCGGCGGTATCTGGCTGGCGGGATTGTCGATCAACATCCTGACCCTGCTGGCCCTCGTTCT
>JAGRLQ010000326.1:0-753 GCA_020441735.1 Nitratireductor sp. | reverse complement strand
GTGCTGGAAAACATCGTCACCAAGCGCAATTCGGGCCTCGGTCCGCGCGCTGCTGCCGTACTCGGGGTACGGGAAGTCTTCTTTGCCGTCATCACAACGACCGCAACGCTTGCTTCCGTCTTCATTCCGATCTCCTTCCTGCCCGGCAAGGTTGGCGCCCTGTTCGGCGAGTTCGGCTTTACGCTTGCACTGTCAGTTGCTCTTTCTTCGCTGGTGGCGTTGACGCTCTGCCCGATGCTCGCCTCGCGGTTTCTTTCAGCCGCTCCTGAAACAAATTCGAGGCCCGGGCCGGCAAGCCGTTTCGGCGGGTTACTGGTTGGCATCTATTCGCGCCTGTTGAAAGCATGTCTTGCCGCACCAATGGTGGTCATTGCGGTCTCGCTCGTGGCTGCCCTTGCCGCTGTGGTGCTTTACGGCACCCTTCGCAAGGAGCTAACCCCGCCGGAGGATCGTGCCGTGATCCTGATGTCGCTCAGCGCGCCGCAAGGGGTGAGCCTCGATTTCACCAGCGCGCAGATGCGCAAGGTGGAAGCCCTGGTCGAACCGTTGCGCGTCAGCGGCGAGGTGCAGAACGTCTTTTCCATTGCCGGCCGCCGTGGCCAGGCCAATAGCGGTTTTGCCGTTCTGACGCTCGCCCCGTGGGACCAACGTACGCGCAGCCAGCAGGAGATCGCCGCTGAGGTCAACGCCAAGCTTGCCACGGTACCCGGTGTTCGTGCCTTCGCCATCCAGCCCAACAGCCTGGGCATCCGC
>JAGRLQ010000046.1 GCA_020441735.1 Nitratireductor sp. | reverse complement strand
CAACTGACGGAACTGCTGCTCTACAAGGCGGCCAAGACCGCTGCCGAATGGCCGGAAGATCTGTTCCTTTCCTTCAACCTGTCCAGCGCGCAACTGGTCGATCCCAATACCGCCAGGGAAATCCTGAAAATCATCGATCGTGCCGGTTTGCCGCCGAGCCGGCTGGAAATCGAGGTGACGGAAACCGCGATGATGAGCGATCCGGAAACGGCTGAACACGTCATCGCTGAATTGCACGATGCCGGCGTGCGCGTTTCCATGGACGATTTCGGTACAGGACAGTCGAGCCTGGGCCGGTTGCGCGACCTGAAGCTCGACAAGGTGAAGATCGACCGTGCCTTCGTCATGGCGCTGTCGAACGACCGCCCGTCGCAGCACATCGTGCGCGCCATTCTGGAAATGTGCGCCGGCCTCGACCTGACGGTGGTTGCAGAGGGTATCGAGGAAATCGACCAGGNNACCAGGCGGAGAACCTGAAGCGCTACGGCTGCCATGCCGGCCAGGGCTATCTGTTCGGCAAGCCGCAGGATGCATTGCGCACGATGAGCTACATCCGTGAGTTCCGTCGCATCGCCAAATCAGACCGCGAAGCCAAGATCGCCTGAGGCTCTCCCTTTCCGTAATTGTGGAGACCTTGCCGGTAGCGCTTGAAACCGGCGGGCTGGGCAGGCAATGAAAACCGGCAATCAAACCGCCGGTGCCAAAGCGCTTTCATGGCCAAACTCTATTTCTCCTACTCGGCGATGAATGCCGGGAAATCGACCGTTCTGCTGCAGGCTTCCCACAACTACCGGGAGCGCGGCATGCACACCCTGCTGCTGACATCCTCCTTTGATGACCGTCAGGGCAAGGGGCGGATTGCTTCGCGTATCGGTCTCGACATGGAAGCCGACCTGTTCCACCCCGATACAGATCTTCATGCCTATGTCCTGGACCAGCATGCGCAAAATCCGGTGGACTGCGTTTTTATCGATGAAGCGCAATTTCTGACCGAGGAGCAGGTGTGGCAGTTAGCCCGGATCGGCGACGAGACGGGCATTCCCGTCATGTGCTACGGGCTGCGAACGGATTTTCAGGGAAAGCTGTTTCCCGGTTCCGCCATCCTGCTGGCGATTGCCGACCAGTTGCGGGAAATCCGCACGATCTGCTGGTGCGGGTCGAAGGCGACCATGGTGGTGCGGCTCGATGCCGAAGGGCGGATCATCGAAGATGGTGAGCAGATTGTCATCGGTGGCGAAGACAAGTACGTTTCGCTGTGCAGAAAACACTGGTCGAAGAAGCAACTCGGACCAGCCGGATGAGAGCATATGGGTAAAGACCACAGCCACGATCACGACCATTCCCATCTTGACGGAATGGAGTTGAAAGTCCGCACGCTGGAGTCGCTGCTGGTTGAAAAAGGCTATGTCGATCCGGGGGCGCTGGACGAGATCGTTGAAACCTATGAAACCCGCGTCGGCCCGCGCAACGGGGCTGCTGTGGTTGCGAAGGCCTGGAGCGATCCGGCCTATCTCGACCGGCTGCGCGAGAATGCTACCGCGGCGATTGGCGAACTCGGCTTTACCGGCCGTCAGGGCGAGCACATGCGCATCGTCGAGAACACGCCGGAAATTCACAACATGGTCGTCTGCACGCTGTGCTCCTGCTATCCGTGGCCGGTGCTGGGCCTGCCTCCGGTATGGTACAAGTCGGCGCCCTACCGCTCGCGTGCGGTGAGCGAACCGGAAGCCGTGCTGGCGGAGTTCGGCGTTACGCTGCCTGAAGGCAAGACCATCCGCGTGTGGGATTCGACTGCCGAGATGCGTTATCTGGTCATCCCCGAACGGCCGGCGGGCACTGAGGACTGGAGCGAGTCGCAGCTTGCCGAACTGGTGACGCGTGATTCCATGATCGGCACCGGGCTGGCGCTTTTACCGGATGAAGTGGCATGAACGGCCCGCACGACATGGGCGGCATGCAGTGCTACGGCCCGGTCGAGCCGGAAGCCGATGAACCGGTGTTCCATGGCGAATGGGAGAAGCGCGCGCTGGCGATTACCGTTGCCATGGGCGGAACGGGCATGTGGAACCTCGACCAGTCACGCTTTGCTCGTGAAAGCCTGCCGCCGGTGCAGTATCTTTCTTCGACCTATTACCAGATATGGCTGGCCGGGCTTGAGAGCCTGATGAAGGCGCGCGGCATGGTCAGCGAGGCCGAGCTTGAATGCGGCAAGCTGGACACCCCGCCAGTGGAAACAAGACGCCCGGCTGCAGATCGTGCCGCCATGAAGGCAGTTCTTGCTACCGGTGGACCGGTAAGCCGGGAGGCTTCAGGGGAACCTGCCTTCAAGGTTGGTGATGCCATCGTCACACGCAACACTCATCCTGCTGGCCATACCCGCCTGCCGCGTTACGTTCGGGGTAAGCCGGGGGTGATTGCTGCCGTGCAGGGGTTTCATGTCTTTCCCGATTCCAATGCAAGCGGCAAGGGTGAGGACCCGCACTGGCTCTATTCGGTTGCGTTCAAGGCTGAGGACTTGTTCGGCGCCGGCAATCACGAAGTGCTGGTGGATTGCTGGGAGCCGTATCTTGAAAGGGCGGATGCATGAGCGCCAGGGAAGCCTTGGCAGAGATCGCTTCCATTCCGCGCGATTGCGGTGAGCCGGTCTTTGCCGAACCCTGGGAGGCACGTGCCTTTGCCCTTGCCGTGCATCTCAATGAGCGCGGTGTCTTTACCTGGAGCGAATGGGCGGATGCCTTTGGCGCCAATCTGAAGGCCAATACGCAGGCTGGCGAACCCGGTTCCTATTATGAAATCTGGTGGCAGACGCTGGAGGAAATGGGCGAGCGGCACGGGCTGGCTTCTGCGGTGGAACGTTCGCACCGTTCCGGTGAATGGCAGGCCGCCGCAGCAAGAACGCCCCATGGCAAGCCGATTGAACTGTAAACGCATAAGTCGCGGTTTTCCGCCAATCCCCGCTTCAAATGCCGTCAGGGCATGTCTATATTACCGTCGCGGGCTTATCTTGAGCGGCGGCCATCAGTGCATCGCGCCGCATATTCCGGGAGAATTCACACATGGCCGATTTGCAGAAGTTTGACGCCGAGATCGAGAAGACGCGCCAGACCGTCGAGGAAATGAAAACGAAACTCGAGCAGTCGGGGATCGTGCTCGAGAAGCTCGCCAAGGCGGAAACCATTGGCGAGGTTGATTTCGACATCGAAAACGCCCGTATCGAAGACGTGCTGCGCCAGCAAACGGTGATGGAGGGCAATATTGCCGACCTGATCATCGGGCTTGAGGATGCGACCAACGTCTTCGGTGCCGAATTCGAGAGCATGAAGAGCTACACCGGCTGGGAGAAGTTCATCGGCATCTTCTCCAAGCAGCGCATGCAGCGGATGCGGTCCGAACGCGTGCGCAACATGTCGCTTGCCGGAAACCTCTCGGAACTGCTGTCGAAGTCCGACAAGATCATCGGCATTCTCAAGGCCCAGAAGGGTGCGCTCGAAAGCCGCTACAAGTCTTCGGAGACTTCGCTCAAACAGGTGCTGGAGCGGCGCAAGTCGACCATGGAGGTGCTGGAGGGGACGCAGGCGCGGATCGAGGAGTTGAACCCGCTGCTGCTCGATCTGGAAAACAAGATTTCGGCAACCACCAACCAGAAGGAGCGCACCAAGCTGGAAGCCCAGCGCTCCGACATGGCGACGGAATACAACCAGGCCCAGGCGAAGGAGCAGGAACTGCTGGCCGAAAGCCAGACACTGGAGCGCTACACCTCGATGTTCCAGACTTTCGTCGACTCGCTCAACAACCAGATCGCCGCCCAGCAGACGCTGATCAACAAGCTGGAAATCGATACCGAGCAGCGCGTCGTGCTCTACAAGGCGCTGGAAGACTCGCTGAAGACCGCTGCCCAGCAGGATGTGGCCCACAAGATCAACACGCTGGGCAACAAGGTCGATACGGCAGCCGAAGAGACCATGGCCGGCATTGGCGCGGCAGCGCAGTCGCACATCGGCGATCTTCTGGAAATGCATGAAAAGAACATGCTTTCCACCAAGGATATCCAGCGCCGCAAGAAACTTGCCGATGAGGCGTTTTCCCGGCGGTTCGAGGAAGTGATGCGCAAGCACAATTCCGCCGACTATCTCAACGGCTGACGGCTGGTCGGGATAGCGGAGCATGGCTGCAAAGGCGGCAGGCAGAAAAACGGCGAAACAGCAGCCGGTACAGAAATACTTCGACGCGGTGCATGCCGCGCTGGACGGGCTCGACACTTATCTGAAGGAAGAGGATTCCCCACTCTACCAGCATGATCTGGTAGGCGCGGTGGTTGCCTCCTATCTGACGCGGCTGCGCGGTTCTTTCGCAAGCTGGGAAAACCGGCTGGCCTTTGCCGAAAAGTTCCGGGTCTCCCAGTCGGAGTCAGGCTTTCCGGCGTTTCAGAATGTGCTCGAACTGGAAAATGACCGGAGGGAGGCGAAGAAGCGGCTTGCGGAAATCCAGGATGAGGAAACACTGCGTCAGGAGATGGTCGACTATATCCTGAAGAAGAAGGCGATGCCCAATCCGCTGATCCGGGCGATGGCGGAGCGGCGTTATCTTCAAAGCGTGCAGGAGGGCGAGCACTTCTCGCCGCTGGTGCTGCCGAAGACCATACGCGTCTCCGTCAATCCGAAAACAAACCGACCTTATTATATTGTTCATTGGGGCTATTACGACGGTTCGGCCAATCTGCCGCTCGTCTATATGGCGGCGCTGGAGGATTCCAGCGAGGACATGGTCAAGACGCTGGTGACCAAGGACGGCAAGCTCAACAAGGGTGTTGAAATTCCGTTGCCGGTGGGTGGGCTGCTCAATCCGGCGCTCGCCAACCAGTTCGACGAGTTCTGCGACAAGAACTCGTCATACTCACTGACGCTGTCGACCATTGCCACCAGTCTCGACAAGGATTTCGACACTCTGCATCCCAAGCAGGTGCGCCGTTTCGTGCTCGGCCCCTTCTATCATGCCGATATCACCAGCCACGGCGCGACGGTCGAGAAAATCCTGCAGAAGGTGAAGCGCGAGGAAAACCAGTGGCTTTTGACCTGGACGATCCAGGAAATCTATTCGGTCAATGAGAAGCCGGCCAAATGGGGGCTTTGGGGCGGTGAACCGGCGCGGGACGAATTCTTCATCGATACCGACAATCTCGACAGCGCACGCATGGGGGTTTCAGCCTTCGAGCGGCACGCATTGGTGCCGCACGAGGCCTATCAGG
>JAGRLQ010000325.1:1693-7678 GCA_020441735.1 Nitratireductor sp. | reverse complement strand
CGCTACGGCACGATGCGCGACAACGTCATCAACGTGACTGCGGTAATGGCCGATGGCGAAATCGTCCACACCACGCAGCGGGCGAAGAAAACCTCCGCCGGGTATGATCTGACGCGCCTGCTGGTTGGCTCCGAAGGGACGCTTGGCATTATCACCGAGCTGACCGTACGCCTTTACGGCATTCCCGAGCAGATCATGGCGGGCGTGTGCCAGTTCGAGGATGTGGATTCTGCCTGTCGAACCACGATTGCCGCCATTCAGGCCGGCATTCCGGTGGCCCGTATCGAACTGCTGGATGCTCTGCAGATGGAGATGGTCAACGCTTATTCGAAGTTCGACTACGCCCACAAACCGACGCTGTTTCTTGAATTTAACGGTTCGCAGAACGGGGTGCGCGAGCAGACGGAGTTCTTCCAGGCGCTGGCGGAGGAGTATGGCGGCAGCGACATCCAGTGGGCGGAACGGCAGGAAGACCGCAACCGGCTCTGGAAAGCGCGCCACGATGCCTTCCATGCGGCGGTTGCCTGGCGGCCCGGAGCGAAGGGCGTTTCGACAGATGCCTGCGTGCCGATTTCAAGGCTTGCCGAATGCGTTGAAGAGACGCGCAAGGATGTCGAGGAACTGGGGCTTATTGCCCCCATGGTCGGCCATGTGGGCGATGGCAATTTCCATGTCCTGCCGTTGGTGATGATGGATGACGCCGATGAAGTCGCGCGCATGGAGAAGATGGTGAAACGGTTGGCGGAACGCGCCATTGCCATGGACGGCACGTGCACCGGCGAACATGGCATCGGCCAGGGCAAGATGAAATACATGGCGCTCGAGCATGGCCATGGCTGGGAGGTGATGAGCGCCATAAAAAGAGCACTCGATCCCGGCAATATTCTAAATCCCGGCAAGGTGGTCCGTTTCTGAGGGGGCCGGCAACTCGGGTTGAGATCCCGGTCCGGCAGTGAATTGGGCGCATTTGCCTTCGGTGTGCGTTAGAGGGAGTAGGACAAGGCTTGTTTCGCCTGTTTGTTTTTACTGGTGTGTTGGTCGTCATCGCGCTGTTTACGGCGCTGGTGGCGCCCTATTTCATCGACTGGACGGCCTACAAGCAGGATTTCGAGCGTCAGGCGAGCCAGGTGCTGGGCCAGCCGGTGACGGTGGGCGGAAATGCCAATGTCCGCATCCTGCCGCTTCCCTCGGTTACCTTCGGCGATCTTTCGGTGGGCGAAACCCGTTCCGGGGAGCCATTGATGACGGTCGACCAGTTTTCGGCCAATGTCGAACTGGCGCCGCTGCTCTCGGGTGAAATCCGTATTGTCGACATGTCGCTTACGCGGCCGCATTTCAATATCGAGGTGGATGACAGCGGCCGGATTGCGTGGACGCAGCGCCGCGAACTGTTGGTGGATCCCGGCCAGGTGGCGGTCGACAGCCTGACGGTGCGCAGCGCCAGCTTCATCCTGAGCGGGCTTGCCAATGGCTCCACCATCAGTGGCGACCGTATCGACGCGGATATTTCAGCCCAGTCGCTGATTGGCCCCTGGCGGATTGACGGCAGCGGCGAAATCAGCGGCAGCGCCACCAGATTTTCCATCGCTACCGGACGTTTGACGGAAGCCGGCACGGTGCGGCTCAGGGTTGCTGCGGCGCGCGAGGATCAGCCCTATCAGTTGAAGGCCGACGGTCCGGTCAGCCTCGACGAGGATGTGCTGGCCTGGCAGGGCGAATTCGAAATCACGCCCCTGGGAGAAAATGGTGATAGCGGCCTGCGGGGCGTTGCTTCGGAAAGAACGGGGCTTCCGGTCTGGACGAAGGGCAAATACCGGCTGGTGCCGGCACGGCTTGATCTTTCGGAACTGGAACTGGAGATCGGTTCGCGCGAGGATCCATTCGTTTTAAGCGGGCAGGGTACTGCCGACCTGCAGGGCCAGGACGGTTTCAGGCTCCAACTGGACGGCCGGCAGATTGATGTGGCGCGCATTGCGCAAATGCGCGGTAACGAGGACGGGGTATCGACGCTCGAGGAGCGCATTGCGCTGGTACGCGGTATTCTCGACGAGGTGCCGGTCCCGGCCATAAACGGCGTACTTGATTTCGAAATCCCGGCCATCATTTCCGGCGACACGATGCTGCGGGAGATCAGCACGGTGGTGCAGCCCGACGGCAAGCGCTGGAAGGTGCGCCGACTGAAGGCGACGCTACCCGGCAGCACGGTCCTCGAATTTTCAGGCTCCGTCGGTACGGGCGACGATTTCGGCATTGATGGCAACCTTCTCGTCGCCTCGCGCCAGCCCTCCGGTCTGGCAGCCTGGCTGGCGGGAAAGGCCAGTCCCCATATCAGGCGGATCAAGGCGGCCGGCCTGTCGGGCGATATCAGCGCCACGCCGTCGCAACTCGATCTGCAGAATCTCGAGATCCGGCTTGATGATCACCTGATGACTGGCCGGATCAACCGCCTCGCGCCGGTTGAAAAGCTCGATGGTACGGCCGGAAATCCGGCCATTCTTGTGCAGTTGTCGGGTGATGCGATCCAGCTCGACGACCTGAGAGCGCTCTATTTGCTGACCGGCCAGGAGGACCTGGCGGTTGGCAGCCACGATCTCGACGTTGCCATGAAGGCCGACCGGCTCACGGCCTATTCGCTGACAGCCGATGAGGTCGATCTCGAGTTTCAGGTGCGGGACGGGAAACTGTCGGTCTCACGGCTGAACGCCGGACAGTTTCTCGGTGCGCGTTTTGAAAGCACCGGCCAGATCAAGGATCTGCTCTCGGATGCCAGTGGCAATCTGCGCATTGCAGTCAGTGCCGACAGCCTTTCCCGGCTGGCCATCGAAGCAGTGACGCGGCTCGGCGAGCAGCCGGTGCTTTCAGGCCTGGCGCGTGATCCTTCGCTGACTTCCAATGCGGAGCTTGTGCTCGAAATCGATGCTGGCGGCACTACGGGGAAGGGCATCGCGTCGAAAAACCGTTACGTGGTGAAGGGGGTTGCCGGCGGCACCGAGTTCGACATGCATGGCGGTTTCGATGGCGGGCTCAACACGCTTGCCCGGGACGGGTTTGCGCTGGCGCTGAAGGCTACCAATACCGAAAGCGCCAAACTTTTGTTGCAGGCGGGGCTCGGCCGCTATGGGTTCACTCCTCTGATCGGCGGGCTTTCCGGTCCGCTAAGGGTCAATCTCGACATGGTGGGCAGTACGGAGAAGGGATACTCCTCGGCACTGGTTGCCAGCGCGTCCGGTACCGCGCTCAATCTGCAGGGTATCTACTATCCCGCGCAGGAAAATCCCGCCAACTACCAGTTCGACCTGACATTCGGCACCCAGGATCTGGCACCGATCATTACCGCTTTCGGTCATGTTCTGCCCGGGCTTAACTCGCTGGCAGGAGACGTCGTTCCCTTTTCGCTTGCCGGCAAGCTGGCTCGAACCGATGGCCAGTCCGATGTGCTCGAGATTTCCGGTGGGCAGATCGGCGGCAACCGGATGGCCGGCAAACTGGCTTTTGTGCCGGAGCGGCGAGGGACCTCAGCGCAAGATGGCAGCGAAGCGCAGTCAGACAGCGGGGGACAGGGCGGAGCGACACGGATCGAAGGCAATCTGGATCTCGATCATTTTTCCCTGCCGGCAGTTCTGTCGGGTGTTTTCGGTGTTCCGCGCGATGGAGAACTCACGCTCGAAGGAACGCTGTGGCCATCGGCAGAGTTTTCCGATCCGGCACTTCCGGCCGGCAGCGGGGAGATCAGGCTGTCGTCGAAAACCGCCGACCTTGGCATCGGCGGCAAGGCGACCGGTCTGCAATCGGTTCTGAAGTTCTCCGACAATGGCCTGGAGTTCAACGAGGTGACAGCCGGCTGGGCAGACGGTGGGCTTTCAGGCGGCCTGTCGCTGACCGGGGGAGAAGGGCTTGGCTTGCGCACACAGATAAAGGCGGAGGATGTCGATCTGGCGGAACTTGCCGCCATCTACGGTGTGCCATTGGAAGTTACCGGCAGTCTCAGCTTTTCCGGTGGCTTTGACGGTATCGGCAAGACCGCGCAGGCAATCGCCGGTTCCATGGGTGGCGAGGGCGTGCTGTCGATTACTGGCGGCAAGGTTGAGGGTATCCGCCAGCAGGGGTTGGCGGCGGTGCTGGAGGCTACCGATGTTGAAGGCTTCGAGATCAGCTCCGAAGCGGTGCAGGGATTGGTCCGTGCGGCTTTTCTCAATGGAGAGACCCAGTTTTCCCTGGCCGACGCACCGTTTGCGGTGAGCCGGGGCGTGCTTCAGATGCGCAACATCGTTCCGCAGACGGCCGTCAAGCCGCTGCCGAGCCTCGACCTTGCGCTCAATCTGGTGGATGGAACCGGCATGGCGGCGCTGACCATGGCGCCCGATGCGGGTCTTGAGACGCTGGAAGGTGCGAGCACCGAGTTTTCGCTGGTTACCGAAGGGCCGGTCTCGGCGCCGTCGCTTGAAATCACCACTGCACCGCTTGAGGGGTTCCTTTCATTGCGGGCCTTTGAGCGCGAGCAGCGGCGGGTGGAAATTCTGCAATCGGCGGTGCTTGAGCGGCAGCGTCTGCGTCAGGATATTCTGCGCTCCGAGACGCGGCAGCGTTTTCTTGCCGCGAAACTAGAAGAACAGCGCCGCCGCGAGGAGGAAGAACGCGAGCGCATCCGGCTTGAAAAGGAGCGGGAGGCAGAGCGGTTGCGCCTGCTGGAAGCAGAGCGCCAGCGCAAGCTTGAAGAACAGCGCAAGGCCGAAGAGGCCGCCAAACTTGCAGCAGAGGAAGCAGCAAGGGCCGAACAGGAACGCCTGGCAGCCGAACAGGCGGCAGCTCAGCAGGCCAAACAGGCCAGGGAAACGGAAGTCAAGAAGGGCATCAAGGCGCTACCGCTGCCGCCGCCGCAAACCCCCGGCGATCTGTTCAAGAACATCGAGAAACTGTTCAAGCCCAACACCCAGTAAGATTATTCGGTGTTTTCCGAACAGCGCAGTTTGACGTCTTCCAGCACATGGATGCGCAGCGCCGAGGACAGGTTCGTGCCGGTGCTGCGTTCACGGTCGATGCGGGTGATCAGTCTCGCCAGCGGAATGTTCTCGCGGTCGGCGATCTGCTGCAATTCACTCTGGAAGGCATCTTCAAGGGAGTAGCTGGTGCGGTGGCCCTGAATGGTGATCGATCGCTTCTTCATGACCTGGGACGGGACAGGCAGCCCGGCTATTTCTTTTTCCGGAACGCATCCAGGGACACCACCTCGCCAGGTTGACCCGCGGCAGCTCCATCCTCCGCGCCGCCTTCCTCTTCGGCGTGCGGCTTTTTCGCAGACTTGCGCTTTTGCTGCATTTCGACGGGCGCTTCCAGAGGGGCATCTGAAGGCATTTCTTCGGGCAATATGTCGCTTGCCGTCTCGCTGTTTTCACCCTGCGATTCCAGCGTTTCGATTGCCACATCGAACTGCAGGCCGAATTTGACGGAAGGATCAAAGAAGGCCTGGATGGCAGCGAAGGGAATAGACAGGCGCTCCCGGACGTCATTGAAGGTCAGATCGACCTCAAAGCCGCCGTCGTTGACCGTGAGATCCCAGTAGGTGTGCTGGATGACGATGGTCATCGATTCGGGATAGCGTTCGCGCATGCGCTTCGACAGCCGCACGCCGGGAAAGGCGGTATCGAAGGTAATGAAGAAATGATGATCGCCCGGAAGACCGGCGACGGCAACCTCATCAAGAACCTTGCGGATAACGCCGCGCAGCGCATCCTGAGTCAGCACGTCGTAGCGTATCAGATCCTCACTGACCTGTTCTTCGTCCATCTTCCCTTCCGTCTTGTTGTATTCCCCGCTGCATATGCCGGGGAGGCATCCAGGCATTTTCCAGCTTATATGCGTTTCACCTTCGAAAGCAAAAGGAAAGGCATCTGCAAAGCCTTGATTTCGATCAAGCAGGCAAGGGCGTGCTGATGGGGGCAAGCTGGCCGAATTGTGAGAAAGGAAGTGGAGGCTTCTGTTGCCAGG
>JAGRLQ010000325.1:0-1688 GCA_020441735.1 Nitratireductor sp. | reverse complement strand
CAGGTGCCTCCGAACCCCGCCTGAAGGTGCGAACCCTCAGGAGTTCTGTGAAGCTGTCACACCGCCTTAGGCAGCGAGACGTGCTTCCGCATAGTTGTCGTTTGCAACTATTGAGTTTGGCCCGATAACGGTGGGTACCATGCCGAACGAAAACACTGTCTTTACGCCCTCGTCGATCCTGTTTCGCCCCCATCAGAAGCCATCGCTTCAATCTTCACGATGGTTTCTGGTGGAGGCGCCGGGTACCGCCCCCGGGTCCGATAGGTTTATTACACAGGCCATTTATCGTCATAGCCGGAAAACCGGCAAGCTCAATGTAGTGCGTGGGAGCGGTTCGTTCAATTGATAATTCGTCCGTCTGTCAGGCCTTAGACGCTGTGGATAAATACATGGTGACGCATCGTAAAGTGTGTGCTACACCAAACCGCGTTTACTGGACAAATCTCCGGTGAAGAGGCGATTTCCACATGCAATGTGGTGTGGGATGGCGCATGTAAGGAATAGCTAACAGGGAGAGATTCCATGAGTGAATATCTTGGTGATGTACAGCGTTATGATGCCGGTGCAGATGCCGGTGCAGTCGAAAAAATCGTGAAGCATCTGGGTATTGCCCTGCGCTCGCGGGATGCGTCGCTGGTTTCCTGTACCGATCCGAGCGAACTGGACCGTGTTCGCGAAAGCTGGTGCATGAAGAAGCTCGGTGCCGGCGATGCGGCTGCCTGCGACAGCGTGATTGCAGGTGTCTGCGAAACGATGTCGGGCGACCGCAACAAGCAGCGGGTGACGTTCTACTATCTGGTAGCAAAAGAGATGGGCAAGCTCGGCGATCTCTGATCTGCCGAACCTGTTTCAGGCTGAATTCAAACCCCGGCAGGACGGACTTGCCGGGGTTTTTTATGCGCCGGCGTTCCGGCCAGCCAGCGATCACAAACCCATTTGCATCGAAAACAGCTTTATGGAATCCTTTGCCGCGTAACCGTTTGGGCTTTGGCGGCATGAGCAGGGCTGAACGAACAGACGAGTCCCGTTGGCCATGACGTTGGTCCTGTTTCAGGCAAAGCGTGAGATGCTCCGGCACAGGCTGAGGCCGGAATTGTTTGGGGGTTGAAGTGAAACTCCTCGACCGTTTTTTCCGATCGATTATCCGCAGTGGCAAACTGGTGGTCACAGATGTGGATGGCAACCGGCATGTCTATGGTGACGGGCAGGGACCGTATGCCGCCATCGGGTTGCATGATCGTAAACTCTACCGTGACATCGTGATGAAGACGGAACTCTCAGTCGGTGAAGCCTATATGGACGGCACGCTGACCATGGAGGACGGCACGCACCTTCGCGACATGCTGGAACTCTACAATCACAATCGCCGGGCATTGAAGGTCAATCCCTGGCTTGCCGCTCTTGCCAGGGGATCGCGCTTTTTCCGACGCCTCCAGCAGTCGAACCGGATGGGCCAGGCCCAGCGCAACGTTGCCCACCACTATGACATCGGCAACGATTTCTACAAACTCTTCCTTGATCGCAATCTGCTTTATTCCTGCGCCTATTTCAGGAATGACAAAGAGAGCCTGGAACAGGCGCAGCGCAACAAGCTGCGGCTGCTGGCAGCGAAGATGGCCCTGGAGCCGGGCCAGAAAGTGCTCGATATCGGTTCGGGCTGGGGCGACATGGCGCTCTATCTGGCACAG
>JAGRLQ010000045.1:8238-14069 GCA_020441735.1 Nitratireductor sp. | reverse complement strand
GCGGGTTGACGTTCACCACCGTGCAGCCGGCCCGCAGAATACCCATCATCACTGCCGGATACTGCAGGATGTTGGGCATCATGATCGCCACCCGGTCACCCTTTTTCAGGCCATGCGCCTGAAGCCAGGCACCGATCACCGAAGACTGCTCGGCAAGCTCCGCATAGCTGATGGTCTTGCCCATGCAGGAAAAGACCGGGCGACCTGAAAACTTGCGGCAGGAATCTTCCAGCAGTTCGGCTACCGAGTTGTGCGCCAAGGGCGCGATATTCGCAGGCGTGTCAGGAGGGTAGGATTCCAGCCATGGCTTTTCATCATAAGCCGATTTTGACGATGAAGCCTTCTGTTTGCCAACTGCTTTTTTGGCAGCGGTTTTCTTGACGGTTTTGCCGGTAGTTACTGATTTTGCCATACTCTTCCTCCCTGCCGGACGAGCCCATCGATCCGGCACCTCAATTGTAAATGTAACATGGATGGCGACGCTTTAAAGGGCCATTTGCGGATTCGCAGCCTATCTGACAGATCAATCCCCGCCCGGCGCGTAACCCATCCTCCTACCCTTCTCCCTTCACTGCCCGGCGAACCAGTTGCTCCAGTGCCTGCAGAAAGGTCGACCGGTCGCGCTGGCTGAAAGGCGCATTGTAGGTGGAAACGGTACCGGCCTCGCGCAATTCCTGGCCCAGATTGCGCATCGCAGATTGCAGCCCGATTGTTTCCGCCGTGAACAGCCGGCCGGAATGGCTGGTGACATGCACCCCTTTTTCGACCAAACGCTTGGCGAGCGGCACGTCTGCCGTGACAGCAATATCGCCTGCTACTGCCTGCTCTGCGATCCAGTCATCGGCAGCATCGAAGGAAGCTGACACCACCACATGACGCACCAACGGGTTGCGTGAGGGCCGCATGCCGCTGTTGGAAACGATAACAACCGGCAGGCCATGACGTTCCGCAACCCTGAGAATTTCCGGTTTCACCGGACAGGCATCGGCATCCACGAAGATGGTGGGCAAGGCCCCGCTCCTGTCACTCCTGTTCGCTGTCAATCGCCAGTATCCTGTCGAGTGTCTTTTCAATGCTTTCGATGGCCGCCGTCGTCTGATCGCGGAAAGACTTGATCTCCTCAAGTTGACGGCGGATCATCCGAACCTCGTCGGTCAGCGTGTCGGAAAGCGGCGCCTTGCCGATACCGCCCAGCATCCAGCTCGGCGAAACGCCCAACATGCCCGAAAGCCGCACAACGTGATGCGCCTTGGGTTCCGAGCGGTCCTTCTCCCAGCTATCAAGGGTAGATGATTTGATACCGATATTCTGGGCAACAGCCTCACGTTTCAAGCCGGCCGCGTCGCGGGCACGAAAAATGCGGCTTCCGAGCGTGTCAGAGTCTACCGGCTGATCGAAGATGGTGTTTTTTTCAGGCATGATGCGAATCCTTGTCGTTGTCCGGACAGTTCGTGCCCGTGCCTAACAGTTCAGCGCACATAGGTGAACCGCACTGCCAAATTCGTGGCAATTCGCGACGAATTGTAGCCGTTTGCCGCCTTAGCGATCCAATTGGCCAATCCAATCGGCCTGTCTAGTTAGACGGCAGATGGCAGCGGTACATCTCCCAGCTCTTCCCGCTAAGCGCGGAATTCTGAAACCGGATCGTCTGGCCATTGATGATCTCGATCACGATCACCCGGCTGGCGGTCTCGCCCTCCGCCGTGCAGGTAACGTCAAGCTGGTGCACGTTGGAAGTCAGCGGTGGCGGCGTATACGTGCAGCTTTCCTCAAACTGGCGAACGGACGTGGGCGTAATGACGGCAAAGGAATTATAGACCGTCTGGTCGATCAGTTTGCAGCCATCCGCCGAAGCTGCCCACACGCCGACATAAGCCAGCTTGCTCCGGCTGCGGTCATGGGTTGCCGCTTCCTGTGTATCCTTGGCCAGTTTGTTCGCCGGCGGCAACACCGCGTCCGGGTTCTCCGCCGTGACGCTGGTTGATTCCCTCGCCGCAGACTGCAACGTCTCGGTAGTCGTTTCAGTGCAGGCAGAGAGCACCAGCCCGCCCATAACACCTGCCGCGATAGCCAGTAGGCTGCGCTTTACCATCATCATTGTCCCCTTTTTGTTGCAGGCATACTCCCCGATTGCCACCCTACGAAGAATGCGATGGCAAACCAAGCGCTAGAGCAACAGAACAAAAGACGAGGAACCAATGACGGCATCATGCGTTGATTAGGCAGGAAACTGGTATTTCTGGAAAGGAACACTCCCATGGCCGAGAACGACAAAACCGTCATCCACACCACCGAAGGGGGCGGCGGCGCAGGCTGGTTCGTTGCCATGCTGTTGTTGCTGGTCATTGCAGCTGGCGCTTTCTACATCGCCAATGGTGGTTTCACCAACAAGAAGTCGGTTGAGATCGAGCTGTCCGTCCCCAGGACAGACTAATCTCAACATCAGATTTTGCCGGGGATGGCGCACAGGTACGCTACAACGCACCGCACGCCATTCCCGCAAGAAATAGTAGCAAATTCAATCTGACCTGCGACTCTGCCGCACCCGCCGCACGGTTGCTCAACTGTCATGGCTTCCGCCTGCGGAACGTCGGCCGGTTGAGCTTGGCTGGATGAGGACGAATTCTCAGCGGGCGTGATTTGCGATCGACTTCAAACTCCTGCATCTGTTCAAGCAAAGCAGATAGCTTGCTGGCCCCGAAGCTTCTTGGATCGAAATCTGGCTTGTTTGCCACAAGCTGTTGTCCCACCCGGTCAAGTGGATACCACTCATCTTCACTTTCGATCGCTTCCAGCGCCTCCATGATCAAGGGCAGCGCATCTATTGCAGACGGCCCCTGCTCACCCTGCTCCCCGCTGTCCGCGTCAACGACAATATTCTCGATGAAAATGAATCGCTTGCAGGCATTGCGAAAAGCATCGGGCGTTTTTCTCTGACCGATACCGAAAACATCAAGCCCCTGTTCGCGAATGCGGCTCGCCAGGCGCGTGAAATCGCTATCTGACGATACGAGGACAAAGCCGTCGAACCGCCCGGAATGAAGCAGGTCCATGGCATCGATCACCAGCGCGATATCCGACGAATTCTTGCCGACCGTATTGGCGAACTGCTGATGCGGGACAATCGCGAAAGACGCGAGAATACCAGCCCAGCCTTTCAGGTGCGGATCGGAAAAGTCTCCATATATCCGCCGCACGCTGGCCTCTCCAAAGGTCGCTATCTCCTTGAAGATGGCCTCGGCGTGCTTGGGGGACACATTATCCGCATCAATAAGAACGGCCAGTAGCGCTGTTTGGCCTGCCAAGTCAGAACACCACGACCGAGCGGATCGACTTGCCCTCATGCATCAGGTCGAAGCCCATGTTGATATCCTCGAGCGGCAGGATATGGGTGATCATCGGGTCGATCTGGATTTTGCCGTCCATGTACCAGTCGACGATCTGCGGCACGTCGGTGCGTCCGCGCGCACCACCGAATGCCGTGCCACGCCAGGAGCGCCCGGTGACAAGCTGGAATGGCCGCGTGGAAATCTCCTGACCCGCGCCGGCAACACCGATGATGATCGATTCGCCCCAGCCCTTGTGAGCGGCTTCAAGCGCCACTCGCATCACATTGGTATTGCCGATACACTCGAAGGTGTAGTCAGCGCCGCCGCCCGTGACTTCTACGATTTTGTCGACCTGCGCCTGGTGATCGAGGCCTGACGGATTGATGAAATCCGTCATGCCGAACTTGCGGCCCCACTCTTCCTTGTCGTCATTGAGGTCGACGCCGACGATCTGGGTCGCGCCCACCATGGCTGCACCCTGAATGACATTGAGCCCGATGCCGCCGAGGCCGAACACGACAACCCGCGAACCCGGCTCGACTTTTGCCGTGTTGATGACCGCTCCAATGCCTGTGGTTACGCCGCAGCCAATGTAGCAGATCTTGTCGAACGGCGCCTTTTCGTTGACCTTCGCAAGTGCGATTTCCGGCAGCACGGTGTGGTTGGCGAAGGTCGAACAGCCCATGTAATGAAAGATTTTCTCACCCTTGTAGGAAAACCGCGACGTGCCGTCCGGCATCAGCCCCTGCCCCTGGGTCGAACGGATCGCCTGGCACAGATTGGTCTTCGGGTTGAGGCAGTATTCGCACTCCCGGCATTCCGGCGTGTAGAGCGGAATGACGTGATCACCCTTTTTCAGCGATTTGACCCCCGGCCCTACATCGATCACGACACCGGCGCCCTCATGGCCCAGGATCGCCGGGAAAATGCCTTCGGGATCAGCCCCTGAAAGCGTGAACTCATCCGTGTGGCAGATACCGGTCGCCTTGATCTCGACCAGCACTTCGCCCTCCTTCGGGCCTTCCAGATCCACTTCGACAATTTCCAGCGGCTTTCCGGCTTCAAAAGCCACGGCGGCACGGGTTTTCATGGGGCGCATCCTCCTCGGGTTTTTCTGTTTTCAACCGGGAGACTAGGGGGTGTTGTAAACATGGGCAAGGGGCAGGTCGGTTTCCCGACTGCCTTGCTGAAAAACAAAGACGGCAGTACCACCATCTCACTCGTGCGGCAGTACCTCATAATGGTAGAAATGGGTTTTCTGGCTGTATCCCAATTCACTTTCACCCGTCACCGGGTTCTGGATGTAGTCGACGGCCTGCCATTCCGTCAGTCCTGGCAATACCTCCGCTCCGGGGTAGAGTGGGACAGTGGTATCCACGATCAGGTTCGGGGCGAGGACGGCGCGCAGGCGAAGATCATCATATCCCTTTCCCTTTTCGACTTGAATCGAGCCTGACAGAAACGCCTCTCCGTCCTCGATCCTGATCTGCGTGGAGATCGGCACCACCCGGTTGTTGTAGTGCCCGAAAAGTTCCGCCCGGGGTGTAAAGGTATCGCTGTGAACAAGCGACTCCGCTGACGTTCTGAATTCGAAGTGCAGGTCTGGTTCGGTCTGCATGCTGACGCGCGGCGGGCCCTGCAGATATAACAGCAGTACGAAATATCCGGCAACAAGCCCCACCAGCACAGCAAATATCTTGAGGCTCCGGCGTTTTCGGGCCTCTTCGGACATTGGCTGCCGGGCGGAAGACCGGCTTTGCGCCAGAGCAAATCCCAGGCCACAGACCGCGCCAAGGAAGGCGCCCATGGGGCCGATATGCGTGACCATCCCCATGGCAATCCCGCCATTCATGTCCCGGCCACCGGCGGCAGCCACAAGCAGCGGGTAACCTGCCACCACGAACAGGAGTGTGCCAATCACCGCGCCGATGATTACACCCAGAAGGGCCTTGACCGCAATCATGAAATGCCTCCGTTGAGTCCCGTCCTCACCCTACCAGATTGCAGGTTCTTCACATGCCCGCAGGATCGCTTCCGGCGCTGCGGGAGCAATCCTGTGGCTGCGATAATCCTGCACGTGCTGATGGCCGATCGTCAGACGCAGTAATAGGTGACCGGCCCGACGGTCCCGTCCTCGTCATACTCCGTTACAATCATGACGTTGTCTGCTCCGCCGCACTCGGAAATTGCCTTGCCCGGCGTCGGATAACCGTCAGCGGCCGGACGCGGCGGAAAACGGGTTTGAAAACCGTTCTGGAACATTGGAAAAAACGGCATGACACCGCGGCGGCGATCAAAGCGATGATGGTTGGACTCCCCGCCCCGGTCGCCCGGTCCGGCGGATTCGGATTGCCCGCCGTGGCCCGTGCCTCCACTTGAAGCACCGCCTGTCGATCCGCCTGTTGTGGCAGCGGCAGCGATCGTAATGTTTGCTGCGAGGGTGGAAAGGATCAGCGCTCCGGTGATGAAGGCTTTGCTTGACTTGTTCATGGCTCTTTTCCC
>JAGRLQ010000045.1:0-8223 GCA_020441735.1 Nitratireductor sp. | reverse complement strand
CCCCACAAACCAGTCAACCGGAACAAGCAGGCGGCTACCGTGCAGTCCGTCACATTGCCTTTACGCCATCATCTCCTGGCATGCCCGCAGGATCGCTTCCGGTGTGGCCGGTGCATCGAGTGGCGGCACCTTGCCGGGGTTGAGCGAAGCAACAGCCATGGTGATTGCCGAGAACACGCTGGTCGCCAGCATCAGCGGCGGTTCGCCCACCGCCTTGGAACGATAGATCGTTTTCGCCGGATTGCCGGCCGACTCGTAGAGCGCGACGTTGAAGGCCTCCGGCACATCGGAAGCGGTCGGGATCTTGTAGGTCGAGGGCGCATGGGTGCGCAGCCTTCCCGCGTCGTCGAACACCAGTTCCTCCGTCGTCAGCCAGCCCATGCCCTGTACAAAGCCGCCCTCGATCTGACCAATGTCGATGGCCGGATTGATCGAGGCGCCGACATCATGGAGGACATCGACCCGGTTGACCTTCATCTCGCCGGTAAGCGTATCGATGGTCACTTCCGAACACGATGCGCCATAGGCAAAGTAGAGGAACGGATTGCCAGAGATCGCATCCCGGTTCCAGGTGATGTTCGGCGTCGAAAAATAGCCCGTTGCCGAAAGCTGCACCCTTTCGAGAAAGCACGTCTTTGCAAGCTCACCGAAGGCAAGTTCGCGCTTTCCAACCATCACCTTGCCACCGGCAAATTTCACCTGAGAGGGTTTTGCCTGATAGAGCTGGCAGGCGACCTTGATCATCCGCTCGCGAATGGCTTCCGCTGCCCGCCGCGCCGCCATGCCGTTGAGATCGGAACCGGAGGAGGCCGCCGTCGGTGTCGTGTTCGGTACCTTGTCGGTCGTCGTGGCGGTGATCCGCACCTTGTAAATATCGACGCCGAAAATCTCGGCTACCACCTGGGCAACCTTGAGATAAAGCCCCTGCCCCATTTCCGTGCCGCCATGGTTCACCTGGATCGAACCATCGGTATAGACATGCACCAGCGCCCCCGCCTGGTTGAGGTGCTTCAACGTGAAGGCAATGCCGAACTTGATTGGCGTCAGCGCAATCCCCTTTTTCAGGAAACGGTTCTCCGCGTTGAAACGGGCAATCGCCTTGCGCCGTTGCTGGTAGCGGCTGGTCTTCTCCAGTTCGTCCACCACTTCGTTGAGGATGTTGTCCTTCACCGCCATGCCATAGGGCGTTACCGAGCGACCGCGCCGGTAGAAATTGCGCCGCCGGATTTCCAGCGGGTCCTCGCCCAGTCCAATGGCGATTTCGTCCATCATCCGCTCGGCAAACACCATGCCCTGCGGTCCGCCAAAGCCGCGAAAGGCGGTATTGGAAACCGTATTGGTGAACACACGCTGCGAATGGATGCGGCAGTCGGGATAGAAATAGGCGTTGTCGGCATGAAACATGGTGCGGTCGTTGACGCCGAGTGACAGGTCCGCCGAACAGCCGCAGCGGCCGGCGAAATCCACATCCACTGCGTCGAGCACGCCGCGATTGTCGAAACCGGCCTCATAGCGAACATGAAAATCGTGCCTCTTGCCGGTCGCCACCATGTCGTCGTCGCGGTCGAGCCGCATCTTGCTGGGCCGTCCCGTGATCTTCGAGGCAAGAGCCGCAAGGCATGCCCATTGCCCGGCCTGGCTTTCCTTGCCGCCGAAGCCGCCACCCATGCGCCGGCATTCGGTTACCACCGCTGCCTCGGGCAGGCCGAGCATGCGCGCCACCAGATGCTGCACCTCGGAAGGATGCTGGGTCGAGCAGTGCACCCGGATATCGCCCGCCTCTCCCGGCACGGCCATGGAAACCTGGCCCTCGAGATAGAAGTGCTCCTGTCCGCCGATAATCATCTCGCTTTTGATGCGGCGTTTGGAACTCTTCAGAGCAGCTTTCGCATTGCCGCGCGTGAAGGTGTAGGGATCGAGCACGGTTTTCTTCGCTGCCTGCCCCTGCTGCACGCTGACCAGCGGCTTCTTCTCGGCATATTCCACTTTCGCCAGTTTCACCGCGTGGCGGGCCTGTAGCCGGGTTTCGGCAACCACCGCAAACAGCACCTGGCCGTGAAACAGGATTTCCTTTTCCGCCAGGATAGGGTCGCCGCCAATCGACGGGCTGCAATCGTTGACGCCGGGAATATCCTTCGCCGTCAGCACGGTCACCACGCCGGGCGCTGCCCGCACCGCCGCGAGATCGAGCTTCTTCAGCGTGCCGGCGGCGATGGTGGAAAGCCCCGGTGCCAGATGCAAACAGCCTTCAGGCTCCAGAATGTCGTCCACATAGGCCGCCGTGCCGGAAACATGCTTTGCCGCGCTGTCGTGAGCCAGCGCCTTGCCAACGGTGACGACATCTTCCCGCAATGCGTTGAGGCGGGGGGAGTTGGGCTGGATACGCTTTCCCATCACACAGCCTCCCCGGTGGCCAGCACCCGCGTAGCAGCGCCCTCGCCCGTACCGGTTTCAGCGGCAAGCTCCGTCAGCGCCTTGGTCAGCAGGTTTTTCACAATCTCCATGCGGTAGCCGCTCGAAGCGCGCATGTCGGTCATCGGCGTATAGTCTTTCTCGAAGGCTGCGCGCGCCCGCGCCCAGGTGGCGGGATCATCAAGCCGCGCACCGGCAATCGCCGCTTCTGCATGCTTGGCGTGTTTTGGTGTGCCCGCCATGCCGCCACAGGCAATCCGCGCCGAGGCGATGCGTCCTTTTTCCACCGTGAAAAGCGCGGCAAACAATACGGCGGAAATGTCCTGGTCGAAGCGTTTGGAAATCTTCCATGCCTTGAAATGCTGCTTCCTGCCGGGCTTTGGCACAATGACCTTGGTGACCAGTTCGCCGGGCTTGCGGTCCTGCTTGCCGTAATCGATGAAGAAATCCTCCAGCGACAGGGTTCGCTTCCCGCTGCCATGCTGCAGTTCCAGCGAAGCGCCGAGCGCGATCAGCATCGGCGGCGTGTCGCCGATCGGCGATCCGTTGGCGATGTTGCCGCCCACCGTGCCGCTTGCCCGCACATGGCGAGAACCGAGGCGGCGCAGCACCTCGCCTATATCAGCACCGAGCGAAGCCAGCGTGTCGAATGCCTGAGTGTAGGTTGCCCCTGCGCCGATCACGATCTGCCGGCTGCTTTCGCGGATGGCATCGAAGCCTGCCGCGCGGCCCGTGTAAATGATCTTCGGCAATTGCCGCATCTGCTTGGTGATCCACAGCCCCACATCGGTAGCGCCGGAGAGGATCACCGCATCGGGATGTTCGGCACACAGCGCGGCAAGCGCCTTCACCGATCCGGGCGCGGCGAAGAAGCTTTCCAGTGTGCCTGCAAACAGGTCGTCACCCTGCATGGAAAGAAGTGCCTTTTCCGTCTTCTTCCAGCGGGCAGCCAGCGCATCGCTCGGCTTCTTGCCAGTTGTCTTCAGCGCGGCATCGGCAATCGGCCGGTAACCCGTACAGCGGCAGAGGTTTCCCGCCAGCCAGTCATTGACCGCGCTGCGATCGGCCTTCTTGCCACTATGATGCAGCGTGAAAAGACTCATCACAAAACCAGGCGTGCAGAAACCGCATTGCGAGCCGTGCAGATCGACCATGGCCTGTTGTACCGCGTGCAGCTTGCCGCCCCCGGCAAGGTCATCGACGGTAATGACATCGCAGCCTTCCACCTGACCGAGCAGCAGGATGCAGGCATTGACCGGTTCATAAGAAAGCTTGCCGCTGCGGATTTTGCCGAGTGCCACGGTGCAGGCGCCGCAATCGCCCTCGTTGCAGCCTTCCTTGGTGCCGGTCTTGCGCTCGGTCAGCCTGAGGTAATCAAGAAGTGTCGTTTGCGGATCGAAATCCGCCACCGTCACCTTTTCGCCATTGCGCAGGAATGTAAGGCGATCGCGCATGAACCCTCCAGGCCGATTGTTTTCAGGACGGTAGCATCATTTGGCCGGTTGTGAAGGCCAACGCTCTTCACCGTTGCCAGATACACTTTCTACGATTTCCGTATAATGGCAGGGATTTTCCGGGTTATATGATCGCCTGATGAAATGCTTGACCGGACAAATACTCGACTATGCCGACGATCCCCGCCGGGCGGGCGACAGCGCCATCCGCCACATAGAGGATGGTGTCATCGTCATTGGCGATGATGGCAGGATCGCCTGGAGCGGGGAGCGCAGCGACCTTCCTGCCAACTATGCAACCCTCGAAACCATCGATTACGGACGCAAGCTGATCCTGCCGGGCTTGATCGATGCGCATCTGCATTTTCCCCAATACCGGATGCTGGCAGCTTTCGGCAAAGACCTGCTCGACTGGCTCAACCGCTATACCTTCATCGAGGAGCAGCGTTACTGCGATGGCGAGATTGCTGCTGCCGCAGCCAGGGCCTTTCTCGACGAACTGCTGCGCAACGGCATCACATCATGTCTCGCCTTTTCGACCATCCACCCGGTAGCCCTCGATTGCCTGTTCGATGAGGCTTCCCGCCGCAACATGGCGGTGGCCTCCGGCAAGACCCTGATGGATCGCAACGCACCGCAAGGACTGCTCGATACACCGCAGGCAGCTTATGACGATTCAACCGCGCTGATCGCGAAGTGGCACGGCAAGGGGCGGTTGAAATACGCGATCAGCCCGCGCTTTGCCGTCACGTCCACCGAAGCGCAACTGGAAGCCACCGGTACGCTTGTGAAGGAAAATCCCGGCCTGCTGATCCAGACACATCTTTCGGAGAACCCTGCCGAGGTCGAATTTGTCGCCAGCCAGTTCCCCTGGTCGAAGGACTATACCGATGTCTACGACCGCTATGGCCTGCTGACGCCTTCAAGCCTGTTTGCCCATGGCATCCACCTTTCAGAGCGTGAGCTTGCCCGCCTCAGCGAGGCCCAATCTGCCGTCGTTCATTGCCCGACCTCAAACAACTTTCTCGGTTCCGGCCTCTTCCGCCTGCACCACACCACCGAAAGCGACCACCCTGTCAATGTCGGCGTCGGCTGCGATGTAGCCGGCGGCATGAGCTATTCGATGTTCGATACCCTGCGCGATGCCTTCACCGTGTCCCAACTGGTCGGGTCGCGTATTTCCGCCCATGAAGCCTTCTTTCGCGCAACCTTGGGCAATGCCCGCCTGCTCGGAACGGATAAGGAAGTCGGCACGCTGGAAGCCGGAAAGTATGCCGATCTGGTGGTGCTCGATCCCTGTGCCACACCGCTGATGGCCGAGCGTCATGCTCTTTCACGCGATCTCCACGACGTGCTGTTTGCCCTGATGATCCTGGGTGATGACCGGGCAGTGGCGGAAACCTGGGTCGCGGGCGACCCCGTCAAACCCCGTTCCTGACCGCTGCCTCCACCGATAAGCCCACCTGCAGCAATCGACCGTCCTTCATCGGATGCCCCATCACCTGAAAGCCGATACAGGGTTCCGGTACCGGCAGGGTAAGCGCGCAGCTTCCCAGCAGATTGACGAAACGGGTATTGCGCAGCGCCAGCAGATTGACGCTGGTGAACCGCTCATCATCGGCCAGCAGTTCGTCCACCCTTGGCGGCAGCATCGGAATGGTCGGAAACAGGAAGCCGTCGAAAGCCGTGTGCTCCGCGAAGAAGGCGATGCGGATCTCTTCCAGTGCTTTCCATGCCGCGTCATAGTCGCCCCTGGTTATCAAGCCCCCCTGGCGGAAGCGGGTTTCCACCGGCGGATACATGATGCCGGGATTGGCCTCGATCAGACTGCCCCATTGCTGCCAGGCCTCGAAGGGAAACAGCACCGCACCAAGCGACAGGGATTCCTTCAACTCCGCCGCAGGTTCGATGCGGGTAATACTGGCGCCGGCAGCCTCAAGCCGCCTTACCGCTGTCTCGAAAGCCTGCAACACGGCCGCATCGCAATCTTCCATCGGCGGGCCATCGATTACCGCAAAACGTAGATCGCTTGCGCCCGGAAGATTGTTGTCATCCAAGGCCGGCCCGCCAAGCGCGGCAGTCATAAGCGCGGCATCTTCCACCGTTTTGGCGATTGGACCCACCGTATCGAAGCCGGAACATAGCGGCACCACGCCTTCAAGTGGCAGCAGCCCGTGGGTCGTCTTCATGCCCACAAGCGAATTCCAGCAGGCAGGAATGCGGACCGAACCGCCGGTATCCGAGCCGATGGCGACCGGGGCCAGCCCGTGGGTGATGGAAGCCGCAGCCCCCGAAGAGGAGCCCCCCGGTGCATGACCGGGCATCAGCCGGTTGGGCGGTGTCGCCGTATTCGGATTGATGCCAAGGCCGGAAAAGGCAAATTCCGTCTGGTGCGTCTTGCCGAGGCAGACCGTACCCACCGCCGTTGCTGTTGTCAGCACCTTGGCATCCCTGTCTGGCGTGCGGCCCTTGAGCAGTGGCGCCCCGCTTTCGGTTGCAACACCTTTCGTATCGTAGAGATCCTTCCAGGAAACCGGAACGCCATCGAGTGGCCCTGCCAGCCTGCCTTCCCTCACCCGTTTGGAGGCACCGGCAGCCTCTTCCAGCGCCCGCTCGCGCGTCATCCGGGCATAGATTTCATCTGTCTGTGGGTGGTGTTCGATACGGTCGAGAAAACACTGCGCGATCTCCAGCGGGTCAGCCTTGCCTTCGGCAATGGCGCGGCCCAGCGCGGCAGCGCTCATGGTAGGGTAGTCCATGAACCAATTCTCCTTTTTTGCTGACAACGCTTGCCCGCAGCCATAGAACCGACCGCAAGGGGAATGCCATGACACATTACGATTTCAAAGGGAAAACGGTGCTGATCAGCGGCGCGGGCGGTGGCCTTGGCCTTGCCGCAGCGAAACGTTTCGCTGAAGCAGGCGCCAATCTGGTGCTGACCGATCTCAACGATGACACACTGAAACCTGCCCGCGCTGCGCTGCAGGAGGATTTTCCCTGCGTCTTTCTCGCTGGCGACGTAACCGAGGAAGGCCTGCACAGTGAACTTGCGGCTGCGGCCATCGAACAATTCGGCCGGCTCGACATCGCGCTCAACAATGCCGGCATTCTGCATGCCCAGGGAAGGCTCGAAGACATGGAAGCCGAAACATCCCGGCGGGTGCTTGAGGTCAATGTCCTGGCGGTTCTGTTCGCCATGAAGGCGCAATTGCCGGTGATGCGCCGCCAGTTCGAGGAAACGGGAACGGGTGGCGTCATCCTCAACACTGCCTCGGTCGCGGGCCTCATCGGCGCCCCGACGCTTTCAGTCTACGGCGCTGCCAAGCATGCGGTTGTCGGCCTGACGAAATCCGCGGCAGTCGAATATGCCCGCAAGGGCATCCGCATCAATGCGCTGTGTCCCGCCTTCACCCGCACCGCCATGCTGGAGACCCCGCTCTCCCAATCCCGCCACGGTCCGGAACTGGCCGAGAAGAAACTGACGTCCAACATCCCCATGGCGCGCGTTGGCGAGGTCGATGAGATTGTCCAGGCAATGCTGTGGGCGTGCGCACCGGAAAACAGTTTCTATACCGGCCAGACGCTGGCACTCGATGGCGGCCTGAGCGCCGGCTGATTTCCCCGCATTGCAACAAAAAAGGCCGCATCCGAAGATGCGGCCTTCTTTCAGATCCGGCTAGCGGAATTACTTTCCGACAGCGGCATAGACCACCGACAGCGCCCGCGCCTGAACCTGTGGATCCTTGTCGATCGCCACATGGTCGGCATTGGTGAACGCCTTGATGTTGATGTTGTTGATGCTGCCGCCGAAGCCTGCTGCCGAGCGGTAAGGATGGCCGCGCGGCTGACCGGCAATATAGAAGTTGACCACACGCGGCGAACCGTAACGGAACGGCTGCGGCTGGGCGAAGCCCGGATCAAAGCCTACGACCAGCGAAACGCTGACACCCTTCTGACCGAGATAGTTGGACATGGCGGCGGCTTCCTGGCCACCGACCGAATGGCCCATGATCACGATCGGATAGGACACCTGCCCTGCCTGACTGCGCTTGATAATGCTGTCGGCAAGACCACGCCAGGCACCGTTGGAATAGGCGCGGGCATTGATGCCTCTGGACTGCATCCGTTTGGTCATCTGGTTCATGCCGGCAGAAAACACGTCGAATGCGCCGCGCAGGACATAGACTTCCTCGGCGGCCGCCTGTGCGGGAACACCGAGTACTGCGCCCATGGCTGCCAGACCGAAAAGGCCCGCACGGATGGATTTCAGCTTCGCCATCATTACCTCTCAATTGGATTCGCCTTGCCCCACCGGCGCGGATAATAATCAAAGCGGAACGGCTTTCAACCCTGTAGC
>JAGRLQ010000324.1 GCA_020441735.1 Nitratireductor sp. | reverse complement strand
GCATAAAGCCCTCAATGCGAAGCGTTGCAAGTCTGTTTGCGCAGTCGCGGCACCATATCGCAAGCGGTGGAAAGATGAAAAACGGCTGGGTTTGCCTCCTCCGCCACGATAAACTCACGCCATGAGCAATCAGGCACTGGATATTCTGCACTGGCTTTCGGAAATGGGCGACGACGTTCCGCTTTCCGATGCGCCGATCGACCGCTTTGCCGAAAGTGCTGCGGCAAAACAGGCAGCCGCCAGCCGTTCCGCGTCAGCAAAGGAAAAACTGGCAAAGCCCGACCTTCAACAGCGCGCTGCTGCCGTCCGCAAACACCTCAACCAGCAAAACCAGCCAGCAGGCAGCAGACCCGGCATCGGCGGGACAAATGCCACCCTGCCCGATGCCGAGGCGATTGCGTCCGCTCGCGAGCTGGCGGCGAAAGCCGATACGCTGGAAACACTGCGGGAGGCGCTTGCCGCCTTCAACGGCTGCAATCTCAAGCTCACCGCCAAGAACCTTGTTTTTGCCGACGGCAACCCGCAAGCCCGTATCATGCTGGTCGGCGAAGCGCCCGGGCGCGACGAGGACCTTCAAGGCCTGCCCTTTGTCGGGCGTTCGGGGCAGTTGCTCGATCGCATGCTGGCGGCAATCGGCCTTGACCGCACGAAGGTCTACATCACCAACGTGTTGCCCTGGCGACCGCCGGGCAACCGCACGCCGACCCCGGCGGAGGTGGAAATCTGCCGCCCCTTCATTGAGCGGCACATCGAACTTATTGCGCCCGATATGCTGGTTGCCATCGGCGGCTCATCGGCAAAGATGCTGTTTCAGACCACGACCGGCATTCTGTCGCTGCGCGGCAAATGGCAGAAATACAAAGTGGGCGAGCAGGAAGTGGATGCACTCGCCACGCTCCATCCGGCCTATCTGCTGCGCCAGCCGGCACAGAAACGGCTTGCCTGGCACGACCTGCTGCAGATCAGGGCGAAGCTCGACGCTCAGGGCTCGGACTGATTATCCGGCAGGCTCTGCACGGGCCGCCAGAAATGCCTTGACCGAAATGTCCGACCATTTGCCGAGATGGCGCGCCGCGCCCGTGTAGCTCTCGACGATGCGGCCCGTCAGCGGGTCGGTTGCCGCGAGTTCGGCCATGACCTCTGTGGTGGCAATGCGCGCTGCCTTCAGCACGTCCTGCGGATACTCGCGCAGGATGACGCCGTCTTCGGCCTGCAGGCGTTCCAGTGCGCGGGCGTTTTCCCATTCGGCATCGGTTAGCGACCACAGATTGACCCACTCGCAGGCCCTGGCGACCACTTCACGCAAATCCTGCGGCAAGGCTTCCAGCGCCTTGGCCGAGACCAGTGCTTCTCCAGTACCGTTTGGCTCATGGAAGCCGGGGTAATAGTAGTTCTTCGCTGCTTGCTGGAATCCCATGGCGCTGTCTGAGAAAGGACCGAGAAACTCGGTTGCGTCGATGACACCGGTCTGCAGGCTGGTGAAGATTTCGCCGGGCGCCAGATTGACCGGCGCACCGCCAAGCTTGCTGACTACCTGACCGCCAAGGCCCGGCATGCGTATTTTCAGTCCCTTGAAATCCTCAACGGAGGCAACCGGCTTCTTGTACCAGCCACCCATCTGATAGCCGGTATTCGAGGCCATGAAGGGCTTGACGCCGAGTGGTGCATACAGTTCATCCCAAAGCGCCTGTCCACCGCCCTTGGAAATCCAGGTGATGTGTTCAAGCGGCGTCAGGCCGAAGGGCGCTGCGGTAAAGATCGGGGCTGCCGGAAACTTGCCAGCCCAGAACAGTGGTGCGGTGTGGGCCATTTCCGCCGTGCCGTTGGAAACCGCATCAAAGGTTTCCAGCGCCGGCACGAGTTCGCCGGCAGGATAAAGCCTGACGGCCAGCCTGCCGCCTGAAAGCGCGGTGATGAGATCGGCAAGTTTCTGCGCCGTCACACCCGGCCCGGGCAGATTGCGCGGCCAGGAGGTGACCATCTTCCACTCGATGGTTTCGGCAGCAATGGCAGGCGTTGCCAGAGGCACCATCGGCGCTGCGGCACCGGCAAGACCGATCCCGGCGACCAGTTTTCTGCGGGTGATGGTCATTTGACGTCAGTCCTTTGCAAATTACTGCCGCTATTCATCGCGCGGCCAGAGATTGTGAAAATGATGGACGGGGCCAGCCCCCTTGCCGACGGCCAGCTCACCGGAAGCTTCCAGCGCGCCGGTCAGCCAGGCTTTTGCGGCAGCCACCGCGTCCGGGACATCCATGCCGTTGGCGAGGTTGGCGGCAATCGCCGAGGACAGCGAGCAGCCGGTGCCATGGGTATTCTTCGTGTCGACGCGCGGCGCGGAAAACCATTCCTCGCCCTGGCGGGAGACCAGGATATCGGCTGCTTCCCACGCATCGCCTTCAACCGGCGCATGGCCGCCCTTGACCAGCACGGCGCCAGCACCCATGGCGAGAATAGCCCTACCCTGCCCCTTCATCTCGTTGCGGTTGGCGGCGAGCTTGCCATTGGTCAGCCTTGCCGCCTCATGCAGGTTGGGGGTGACGACGGCTGCAAGCGGAAAGAGTTCACTTCTCAGCGTTTCGACGGCTTCGTCCGCGATCAGCGGATCGCCGCTGGTGGTCACCATCACCGGATCTATGACGACGTTGGCGGCTTCCCATTTGCGCAACCCTTCCGCCACTGCCCTGATGATCCCGGTGGAAGCAAGCATGCCGATCTTTACCGCGGCAACATCGAGATCGGAAAAGACTGCATCGATCTGGGCAGTGACGAAATCTGCGGGTATCTCGTGAATGGCAGTAACACCCAGCGTATTCTGGGCTGTCAGCGCGGCGATCACGCTGGCGCCATAGACACGGTTTGCCGAAAAGGATTTCAGATCGGCCTGAATGCCGGCACCGCCGCCGGAATCGGAGCCGGCAATCGTCAGCGCGATGGGGATGGAACGGGTCACGCCTCACCTCCCCGGCGAGCTTCCTCGATTGCCTGGTGGAAGGCCTGCGTTGCGCCAGCAACGTCTTCCGCCTCGAACAGGGCGGAGATCATCGCGATGCCGTCGGCACCGGCGCGGATGACTTCTCCGCAGTTTTCCGGTGTCAGCCCGGCGATAGCGCCGACCGGCAGACGGGGTGCAGTTTCGCGGATGCGTTCGGCGCGCTCCTCCCATCCCGAAAGCCCAATTGCCGACGGGTTGTCCTTTGAGGAGGTCTCGTGCACGCCGCCGATGAAGGCATAATCGACCAGATGGCAGGGAATGCTTTCTGCACCTTCCAGCGTCTTGACGGAAATGCCGATGATCATGTCATCTCCGGCAATGCGGCGGGCACGGCCGGCATCCATGTCGGAAGGGCCAAGATGAACGCCATGGGCACCGGCGGCAAGGGCGACATCCACCCGGTCATTGACGATCACCTTTACCTCGCTGTCCTCGAGGGCATCGAGAATCGACGTTACCGCAGCCACCATGTGGCGGGTTCCGTTGATCTTGTCGCGGTACTGCAGCAGGGTCGCACCGTTATTGGCAGCGATCAGTGCAAGATCAGCAAGATCCCTGTCGAGGCAATGCTCGGGATCGAGAATGCCGTAAAGACTGATGTCGAAGTTCTTCATGTGAGTTTTGCCTGTTCGATGAGTTCCGCCGGATCAAGGTCGTGGATACAGTCCAGCAACGCTGACTGGAAACTGCCCGGCCCGCGAGCCTTTCCGGCTGCATTCTCCGCTGCCATATTCACCCATAGCAAGGCGGCAAGGCCTGCTGCCGGTAAATTCTCCTCGACTGCCGATAGCGCTGCCATCAACGCGCCTTGAGCGCAGCCTGCAGCGGTGATTTTCGAAAGCCATGGATGGCCATTGGCGATTTCCCACTCACTGCCATCGAAGAGAATGCGATCCACGCTACCGGTGACGACCCGGCATGCAACGCTGCCGGCATGTCGTCCGGATGCTGCGCTCCCTAAGGCCTCGGCCTCTTCAGCATTGCTGCGCATCAAGGCGGGTGAATATTGCAGCAGCCTGAGCGCAAAGTCCCGACGCAGGGGCGACAGATGGCACATGACGGGGTCGAGTACGAAAGGCTTTTCCGTTTCCCGGCAAAGCCGGGCGGCAAGTTCCATCGCTGCCATGCGGTCGGGATCAAGGGTCCCCAGATTGATCAACACAGCATCGGCGCGGGAGACGAAATCCGCAATCTCCTCGCGCGCCATGGTCATGGAGGGCGTGGCACCGGCTGCAAGCAGCAGATTGGCCGTAAGGGGCTGGGCGACCGAATTGGTTAGGCAATGAACTCGTGCGCCATCGATACGAAGCCGTGAGACCGCCCTGGCGGCGGCATTCAACAGATCGGTATGTTCGCGCGTTTGCGGCATCGTTCCCGCCTGGTTTGGATCGGGCAAGCGGAAGGGAACGGATTCTTTCATCGAGAAGCGCGCTCATTCCCTACGCCGGCATGACCCGGATCAGGTTCAAGGAGTTGGGATTACCCTCTCAGCCTGCCCATCGCCTTTGCCGACGGGGGCACCTCCATGAGTTCTCGCCTGAAATAGCGGCTAAGCAGCATAGTTGCAAGCTTGCCGGCAGCAATCACACCTATTGGCCGTTCCGCGCGGCACCGATTGCCTCCCACAACGTGTTCGGTAGAACGGGCATGTCGATGGGCGCTGCATCGTATTCACGGCGCAGGGCATCGTTGACTGCATTCATCACCGCCGGGCACGCGCCGATCGTGCCCGCCTCGCCAGCGCCCTTGATACCCATCGCATTGGTGGTCGAAGGCACGTTGCGGGTTTCGAAATGGAAGTTCGGAATTTCGGCGGCGCGCGGCATGGAATAATCCATGAAGCTTGCCGTCAGCAATTGCCCGTCGTCGTCATAAACGACGCGCTCATTGAGGCACTGGCCGATACCCTGGACCACACCGCCATGAATCTGGCCTGCCAGCAGCAGCGGGTTCACCGTCGCGCCGAAGTCATCGACAATCGTATAGGCGACGACCTTGGTGCTGCCGGTTTCCGGGTCGATCTCGACCTCGCAGATATGGGTGCCGTTGGGATAGGTCGCCTCTTCCTGCTTGTATTCGGCGCTGGCATTGCGATCCTCTTCGGATGCCGCCTTTGCAACGGCCGCAAGCGAAATCGTTCGATCGGTACCGATGATGCGCGCCTCGCCATCGGAAAGCTCGATGTCATCGGGGGAAGCCTCGAGTTCGCCGGCGGCTATCTTCTTCACCTTCTCGGCCAGCACATCAGCCGCCCAGGCAACGGAAATCCCGCCGAGCGGCACGGAACGTGACCCGCCGGTGCCGCCTCCCTTCTCCAGTTCGGCGGTATCGCCCTGACGGACCCTGAAGTTCTCGACACCCATGCCGAACTTCTCGGCGGCAAGCTGCGAATAGGCGGTCGCGTGGCCCTGTCCGTTCGACTGGGTGCCGATGCGGATCAGAATGGTACCGTCTTCCTCCAGCGTGAGAAAAGCAGGTTCGGAGCCGGCAAAGGCGCAGGCTTCGATGTAGGTTGCCATGCCGATGCCGCGAATGCGGCCGTACTTCTTTGCTTTGGCGTTGCGTTTTTCAAAGTCCTGCCAGCCGGCGCGCTCCATGCACAACTTCATGTGTTCGGCAAACTCGCCGGTATCATAGAGCCTGCCGCCCGGCGTCTTGTAGGGCAGTTGATCGGGCTGGATGAAGTTACGTTTACGGATTTCGTCTGGCGTCAGCCCCATGTCGCGGGCACATTGCTCGACAAGGCGTTCAATCAGATAGGCAGCTTCTGGCCGTCCCGCGCCACGATAGGCATCCAGCGGCGTGGTGTTGGTGTAGGTTCCCCGGCAGGTGATCGCCATCACCGGAATGTCGTAAATGCCCGTGGCCATGGTCATGCCGAGCCAGGGGATATACGGCCCGTAGCAATGCAGATAAGCGCCCATGGCGGCAATCAGATTCACATCGATTGCCAGGAACCGCCCGTTCTCGTCCATCGCCATGCGGGCATAGGCGACATTGTCGCGGCCATGGGCATCGGCAACGAAATGCTCGGAGCGGTCCGAGGTCCACTTAATCGGGCGGCCAAGGCGTTTTGCCGCCTCCATGGTCAACGGATATTCCCGATATGGAAACACCTTGGTGCCAAAGCCGCCACCGACATCGGGCGTGATGACACGAATGCGGCCGGCGTCCTCGCCGGTGATGCGGGCCAGATGGTTGCGAATGCCGTGGGCGCCCTGAGAGCAGACGGTGACGGTATACCCCTCTTCCTCGTTCCATTCGGAGAGGCAGGCGCGCACTTCCATGTAGTTGCAGACCAGACGGCTGTTGACGATCCTGAGCTCACTGACACGCGAAGCCTTTGAAAAGGTTTCAGCCATCTTTTCCTTGTCACCGAGAAAGGTGGTGAAGGCGAGGTTGCTGCCGGCCTCCGGGTAGACGAGCGGTGCGTTTTCATCAAGCGCGCCTTCGGTACCGACCACAACGTCGAGATCATCGAAATCCACCTCGATCAGTTCGCTGGCATCGCGTGCCTGGGCAACGCTGTCGGCGACGATGAAGGCAATGGCATCTCCGACATGACGCACCACATCTTTGCACAGAACAGGAAGATCGCGGTTGACGATGGCAGAGCCGTCACCGTTCTTGATCGGCGTTACGTTCTTCAGCGCTTCAAGATGGGCGACATCATCAGCCGTCAGGACCAGATGAACACCGGCAGCCTCCCGCGCTGCTTCGGTATCGGCAATCGTGAAACGGGCATGGGCATAAGGCGAGCGCAGCACGTAGCCATGCAGCATGCCATCCGCCTTGATGTCATCGGTGTAACGGCCATGGCCAGTCGCAAAGGCATCGTCCTCCTTGCGCAGGACCGATGCTCCCATTCCGAATTTCGTATGAACGAGTTCGTTCATCAAATGCCTCCAGCGGGATGATCTTGAAGTCGGCGACGGCGTGTTTGCATCGCCGTAGGGGAAACAACGCAAGCTTTATGTAGTGCAGGAAAACCCGCCTTGCCAGACCGGCAGCCGGGAAACCGGCAGATAATGCGGCCATCCGGCGCTTATTCAGTAATTTTGTCCGAACGCTTATAATGCGATTGCAGGCTGCGCCGCACTCTGGCAACGTGGCACTGAAAGTACAACACGTGTCCATTCAATCCACCCGTTCCAGCTTCAACGCCCTTTCCGGCAATCTGAAAGGATCGCTGATACTTCTGGTGTCTGCGGCGCTTTTTGCCGTGATGACGCTGCTGATCAAGATTCTGGGACAGCATCTTCACGTCACCCAAATCCTCTTCATCCGGCAGATTGTCATGGCGCTAATCGTGATGCCGTCGATCATGCAGGGGTTTCCAGGTGCGATGCGCACCGCCCAACCTCATCTGCAGATCCTGCGGATTGCCCTGGCACTGACCGCCATGCT
Organism: Nitratireductor sp.; assembly: GCA_020441735.1. GTDB lineage: Bacteria > Pseudomonadota > Alphaproteobacteria > Rhizobiales > Rhizobiaceae > Salaquimonas. The sequence continues at coordinate 3,266 of JAGRLQ010000324.1, read as the reverse complement.
GATGGGCTTTACGGCGGTGATTCACATGCCGCTTGCAGATGTCACGGCACTCGGTTTTGCCAAGAGCTTTTTCATAACGATCTTCGCCGTCTGGATCCTGCGGGAGACCGTAGGCCCGCGCCGCTGGGCTGCATTGGCGCTTGGCTTTGCCGGCGTCATCATCATGCTGCAACCCGGCACGGAAGGCTTTTCCGGCTACGGCTTGATGGCGGTGGCAAGTGCTGCTGCCGCCGGGCTGGTCATGGTGCTCATTCGGCTGATGTCGCGACAAGACAGCCCAACGACCATTCTTTCCTGGCAGGCAATCGGTGTTGGCATTGCGGTCGCCATTCCGGCGATCTATTTCTGGCGCTGGCCGACCGGCACCGAATGGTTCCTGCTGGCCGCCATGGGCGTGACCTCCTATCTTGCCCAAATAACCAACATCCTCGCCTTCAAATGGGGTGAAGCCTCCATTCTCGCCTCACTCGATTACATGCGGCTGATTTATGCGACGATCCTCGGCTATCTCGTCTATGAAACCCTGCCGGGCACCGCAACCTGGATCGGCGCCAGCGTCATTGTCGCAGCGTCTATCTATTCGATCTGGCGCGAAGCGCGGAAGAACCAGCAGCTTACCCGTTCGCCGGCAGGTCGCGGCTTTACAAATTAACGCGGACTTTTTCAGCGTGATGTCATCTGGTGGAAAGCGGCCAACAGGCCGGCGGTGGAGGCATCCTTGCCCTTGACCTTCGCCTTTCCCTCGACCATCGGGATCAGTTCCTGCGCAAGCGCCTTGCCGAGTTCCACACCCCACTGATCGAAGGAATTGATGCCCCAAATGGCGCCCTGCACGAACACCTTGTGTTCATAGAGTGCGATCAGCGTCCCGAGCATTTTAGGATCGAGGCGTTCATAGAGAAAGGTGGTGGAAGGCCGGTTGCCCTCGAAGACCTTGTGGGGCGCCAGGCGTCTGATTTCCTTTTCCGGCATACCGGCCTGTTTCAACTCAGCCCTCGCCTCGGCCAGCGTCTTGCCGAGCATCAGTGCCTCGGACTGGGCAAGGCAATTGGCCAGCAGCAGTTCATGATGGCCGGAAAGACGATCGTTCGATTTCGCAGCAATCAGGAAATCGCAGGGAATGACGGATGTTCCCTGATGGATAAGCTGGTAGAAGGCGTGCTGACCATCGGTGCCGGGTTCACCCCAGACGATTGCACCTGTATCTGCGGTCACTGCACGGCCATCCATCATTACCCGCTTGCCGTTCGACTCCATCTCCAACTGCTGCAGATAGGCGGGGAAGCGTGCCAGCCGGTTGTCATAGGGTAGCACGGCATGGGTCTCGAAGCCCCAGACATTGCGGTACCAGATGCCAAGCAGCGCCATGATGACCGGAATGTTGCCGCCATAGTCGGCGGTGCGGAAATGCGTGTCGGCCTCATATGCGCCATCGAGAAACTCTCCGAAGCGTTTCGGGCCGATAGCCATCATCAGCGACAGGCCGATTGCCGACCAGACCGAATAGCGCCCGCCGACCCAGTCCCAAAAACCGAAAGTGCGTTCGTCGGCGATACCAAACTTGCGGGTTGCAACCAGATTGGTGGAAAGCGCCGCGAAATGCGCGCCGACGTCCTGGCGTCCGAGCTTGCGTTGCATCCAATTCCGCGCGGTCTGCGCATTGCACATGGTTTCCTGGGTAGTGAAGGTCTTGGAAGCGACGATGAACAGGGTTGTTTCCGGCGGGATGACCTTGAAGACTTCCGCCAGATCGGCTGCATCCACATTGGAGACGAAATGGGTTCTCGGCCCGTCATGCCAGGGCGCCAGAGCGAGCGTTGCCATCGCCGGTCCCAGATTGGACCCGCCAATGCCGATATTGACCACATCGGTAACGGCTCCGCCGCTGACCTTGTACTTGCCGTTGCGCACCGCGTTGGAAAACCGTGTCATGGCGCGGCGCACCTTGACGACCTCACCGATCACATCCTGGCCATCGACTTCTATCCGTTCATCGGCAGGCGCGCGCAATGCGGTGTGCAGTACTGCCCTGCCCTCGGTCTCGTTGATGATCCTGCCGGAAAACATTGCATCGCGCTTCGCCTTGACGCCGGCCGTCTTTGCCACGTCCAGCAACGCCTTGAAGGCGCCGGCATCGAGCCTGTGCTTGGAATAGTCGAAGACCAGCCGGTCCCAGGCGATCGAAAAGCGTGAAAAGCGCTTTGGGTCTCCGGCAAACATATCGCGCATGGTAGTGCGCGACAGACGGTTCCTGTGCGCCCTCAGCGTGGTCAGATGTGCCTTGACTGCATTGACTGCCATGCGCCTCGCCCTCTTTGACAAGCTGCCGATGTTGCGTTTGCACCCTGTGCCATTTCTTAGCAGGGCATGCGCGAATGGCAACGCCGCTGCGGCGTCAAACCGGTTTCCCGGATAAAGTGTTTGGGATAGGACTTGCGAATCGACAAGTGGGACAAGTCACATGCTGCGCACCGACACGGCGAAATCGTTTTACCTGAAGGACTACAAGGCGCCGGACTATCTGGCGAAGACCGTCGACCTGTGCTTCGAACTGCATCCCGAGCGGACACGGGTAACCGCCATCGTAGCCTATGAGCGCGCCAAGGGGGCTGATGGAGACGCTCCACTGGTACTGGATGGTGACGGGCTGGAGCCGATTTCTGTCTCGCTGGACGGCAAGCAGCTTGAGGAAGGCCGTTATACGGCAACGCAAACGAGCTTTATGCTCCCCTCCCCGCCGCGCCGCTTCACGCTTGAAATCGTCACCGAGATCAATCCTTCGGCCAACACCGCGCTTTCCGGACTCTACCGCTCCGGCGGCAATTACTGCACCCAGTGCGAGGCGGAGGGCTTCCGCCGCATCACCTATTTTCCCGACCGCCCCGATGTGATGGCGGTCTACACCGTGCGGCTGGAAGCCAGTGAAAAGGAAGCCCCGCTGCTGCTGTCGAACGGCAATCCGGGCAGGACGGGCAAGCTTGCCGGTGGCCGTCATTTCGCCGAATGGCACGATCCCCATCCCAAGCCGTCCTATCTGTTCGCGCTGGTTGCCGGCGATCTCGGCTCGATCCATCAGGACTATGTTACCAGCGAGGGCCACAAGGTCAGGCTCGGCGTCTATGTGCAGAAGGGCAAGGAGAACCAGGCGGGCTATGCAATGGATGCGCTGGTACGCTCCATGCGATGGGACGAGGAAATTTTCGGCTGCGCCTATGACCTCGACGTCTTCAACATCGTTGCCGTGCCGGACTTCAACATGGGCGCGA
>JAGRLQ010000044.1 GCA_020441735.1 Nitratireductor sp. | reverse complement strand
TCAGTAGGGCAGGCCGACATAGTTCTCGGCAAACACCCTGCGGGCCGATTCATTTTCCCGGAGGAAGGCAATTTCCGCCCGCTGCATGCGCAGATCGAATTCCGTTTGCTCGGGGAAACGGTGCAACAGCATCGTCATCCACCAGCTGAAACGCTCCGCCTTCCAGATGCGCGCAAGCGCCCTTGCAGAATATTCCTCGATGCCTCTGGACGATTTTTCGAGATAGTGTTCGCACAGGGCATGATAGAGATAATGGACATCGGAGGCAGCGGTGTTGAGCCCTTTGGCGCCGGTGGGCGGAACGATATGGGCGGCATCCCCGCACAGGAAGAGGCTGCCCCAGCGCATCGGTTCAGTGACGAAGGAGCGCAGCGGCGCGATCGATTTCTCGATCGACGGGCCGGTGACGAGACGGTCGGCATATTGCTGCGGGATGCGGCGTTTGAGCTCGTCCCAGAAAGCAGCGTCGCTCCAATCCTCGGGATGGTCAGACAGGGGACACTGGATATAGTGGCGGCTCAATTGCCTGTTGCGCATGGAGCACAGCGCAAAGCCGCGTTGCGAACAGGAGTAGATCAGTTCCTCATCGATCGGCGGCGTTTCGGACAACACGCCGAGCCAGCCGAAGGGATAGACCTTTTCATACTCCTGCCGCACGTCGAGCGGGATGGTCTTGCGGCTGATTCCGTGAAAGCCGTCACAGCCGGCGATGAAATCGCAATCGATACGTGTGGCTTCGCCGCCGGCGGTGAAGGTCAGATAGGGTTTTTGCGTATCCGCATCGTGGATTTCGGCATCTTCAACCTGATAGAAGATTTTCGCGCCCGCCGCCTCGCGCGCGTCGTAAAGATCGCGGGTCAGTTCGGTCTGGCCGTAGATGACGACCGGCCTGCCCGTGGTCTGGGTGAAGGAGACATGGAAGATCTCCTCGTCGAGGGCAAACAGCGTGCCGTCATGAATGAGGCACTCCCGGTCAAGCCTTTCCGCCACGCCAGCCAGACGCATCAACTCGATGAAGCCGGTTTCCAAGACCCCGGCGCGGATGCGCGACAGGACGTATTCCCTTGTCTTGCGCTCTATCAGAACCGTATCGATGCCCTTGCGGTGCAGGAGCTGTGCCAGCAGCAGCCCTGACGGACCACCGCCAATAATCGCTACCTGGGTGCGCATCCGGTTTCCTCCCTGATTCCGGCTTCAAAACCTGACATAAGCATGGCCTGTTTGGCGTTTGCAACGGTCGAGCGAGCGTGCCTGAACCAAGGCGTCCGGAAGGTGTGGATATCGGGGTATTCCGCCTCTTGCATTTATATCAGTGATCATTTATATAAGCTTCGATTAATGCACTGCGGGAAGCAGGGCACCACCGGAACCGCATCCGTGGGGGAGGCATCCGGACTGACAAGAAGAGGAAGAATATCATGACGCAATACGCAGTCGACATGTCGGTCAAGCCTGACGTCAAGGCGTTCTTTGACCCCGACACCAACACGATCTCCTATGTGGTGAAGGATCCGGCCAGCAATTCCTGCGCAGTGGTCGATTCAGTGATGGATATCGACTATGCCGCCGGGCGGTTGTCCTATGACAATGCCGATCAGATCATCGACTATATCCAGAGCAATGATCTGAAACTGGAATGGATCATCGAGACGCATGTCCATGCCGATCACCTTTCGGCAGCGCCCTATATCCAGCAGAAGCTGGGCGGCAAGATCGGCATCGGCGACCAGATCATGATCGTGCAGGACACGTTCGGCAAGGTCTTCAACGAAGGCACGGAGTTCCAGCGCGACGGTTCGCAGTTCGACCGGCTGTTTTCCGACGGTGACACCTACAAGATCGGCAACATGGATGCGTTCGTCATCTATACGCCTGGTCATACACCGGCCTGCATGACTCATGTGATGGGCGATGCGGCCTTTGTCGGTGATACGCTGTTCATGCCCGATGGCGGTTCGGCGCGCGCTGATTTCCCGGGCGGCGACGCCGGTACGCTGTACGACTCCATCCAGAAGCTGCTGGTACTGCCAGACGACATGCGTCTCTTCATGTGCCACGACTACGGCCCCAACGGCCGCGACATCAAGTGGGAAACCACGGTGGGCGAGGAGAAGCAGCACAACATCCATGTCGGCTGCGGCAAGAGCCGGGACGAGTTCATCAAGTTCCGTACCGAGCGCGACGCGCAACTCGACATGCCCCGGCTGATCCTGCCTTCGTTGCAGGTCAATATGCGGGCAGGCGATGTGCCGAAGGACAAGGATGGCAATCCGATGCTCAAGGTGCCGGTCAACAAGCTCTGACAAGCTCTGACTGGCACTTGCGGCGAACGGCTTTGACGTCGCATATAAAAACATATAAATAATCCTATGTATTTTCCGTCCCGACCGGTTTTTCCGGCCGGGTACGAGCGAATTCATGGAGGAAACCGATGGAAATCAGAAAGATAGACAGGGCCATTTCAGTCAGCCCGCAGATCGCGCCGGCCGATATTGCCGAGATCAAGAAGGCCGGCTTTCGCTCGATCATCTGCAACCGTCCGGACGGCGAGGGGGCCGACCAGCCGGGGTTTGGCGAAATCGAGGCCAAGGCGAAAAAGGCCGGGCTCGAAACCCTGTATATGCCGATCCAGTCGGGCATGGTGCGTGACGAGGATGCCGAAAAATTCGGTGCCGCGTTGCAGGATTTGCCAGGACCGGTGTTTGCCTATTGCCGCACGGGTACGCGTTCGGCGACGCTGTGGTCGCTGAGCCAGGCAAATGCCAAACCTCTGTCGGATATTCTGGCTGCAACCAAGGCCGCCGGCTACGACATGAATGGTGTCGCCCGCCGTATCGCCAATGGCGGCAAGACACCGACGAATGTCGGCGATGCGCGCTATGATGTGGTGATCGTCGGCGGTGGTGCTGCCGGCATTTCGGTTGCCGCAAGCCTGAAGGCGCGCAAGCCCGATCTCGACATTGCGATCATCGATCCTGCCGATGTGCATTACTATCAGCCGGGCTGGACCATGGTGGGTGGTGGCATTTTTGATGCCAGCGTCACCGCCAAGACGATGGGTTCTCTCATTCCGCGCGGCGTGCACTGGCTGAAATCGGCCGTTGCCGCGTTTGAACCCAAGGACAATGCCGTCATCCTCGACGGTTGCCGGGTGGTCAGCTACGGCCAGCTTGTCGTCTGTCCGGGGCTGAAGCTCGACTGGGCGAAGGTTGAAGGGCTAGAGGAGACGCTGGGAGAAAATGGCGTCACGTCCAACTACCGCTACGACCTTGCGCCCTATACCTGGCAGCTTGTGCAGCAGATGAAGGAAGGCCGGGCGATCTTCACCCAGCCGCCAATGCCGATCAAATGCGCCGGTGCACCGCAAAAGGCGATGTATCTTTCCGCAGATCACTGGCTGAAAAGCGGTGTGCTCGACAAGATCGACATTCACTTCAACAATGCCGGCGGGGTTCTGTTCGGCGTCAAGGAGTATGTCCCGGCACTCGAGACTTACGTGAAGAAATACGGCGCCCACCTGAACTTCTTCCATAATCTGACGGCGGTGGACGGCCCGGCCAAGAAAGCCTGGTTTACTGTCAGCAAGCCCGACAGCGAGCCGGAAACGGTGGAGATGGAATTCGACATGATGCATGTCTGCCCGCCGCAGACGGCGCCCGATTTCATCCGCGTATCGCCGCTTGCCGATGCCGCCGGCTGGGTCGATGTCGACCAGTCGACGCTTCGCCACAAAACCTATGACAACATCTGGTCGCTGGGCGATGTGATGAATGCGCCGAACGCCAAGACGGCGGCTGCCGCGAGAAAGCAGGCGCCGGTGGTTGCAGACAATCTGGTGGCGCAGATCGACGGCCATTCTCCGTCCGCGATCTATGACGGTTACGGCTCCTGTCCGCTCACCGTCGAGCGCGGCAAGATCGTTCTGGCCGAATTCGGTTATGGTGGTGCGCTGCTGCCGAGTTTCCCGAAATTCTTCATCGACGGTACCAAGCCGAGCCGGGCTGCCTGGTATCTGAAGGAAAAGCTGTTGCCGCCGATCTACTGGAAAGCCATGCTGCGCGGCAAGGAATGGCTTGCCAGACCTGAAAAGGTTCGTGCGCCGGAAGCAGCCGAATAAATCTCCGGCCCGCTGGCCGAAATCTCAAACGGGCAGGCGCGGTTTTCTGAACCGCGCCGTTCCACATATGGACAAGGAAAATGCCGGAAATCCTGCGCCGATACCTGCCGGTTCTTGAATGGGGCAGGGCGTATGATCGCGATCAGGCTTCCAGCGACTTGCTGGCTGCCGTCATCGTCACCATCATGCTGGTGCCGCAGTCACTGGCCTATGCGCTGCTGGCGGGGCTGCCGGCGGAAATGGGTATCTATGCCTCGATCGTGCCGATCGTGCTCTATGCGATTTTCGGCACCAGCCGGGCGCTTGCCGTTGGTCCGGTTGCGGTCGTTTCGCTGATGACGGCGGCTGCCGTCGGCAAGATCGCGGTGCCCGGCTCGGCTGAATATATTGCGGCGGCCATAACGCTTGCCTTCCTATCCGGCCTCATGCTGGCAGCCCTCGGCTTCCTTCGGCTGGGCTTTCTCGCCAACTTCCTGTCCCATCCGGTGATTGCCGGTTTCATCACGGCATCGGGCATCATCATTGCCACCAGCCAGTTGAAGCATGTGCTTGGCGTTTCGGCGGAAGGCCACAATCTCTATGAACTGGTGGTTTCGCTGCTGTCGCATCTGGGCGAGATCAATCCCTACACCTTCGTCATCGGGGCGCTGTCTGTCGCCTTCCTCTTCTGGGTACGCAAGGGGCTGAAGCCGCTTCTGATCGGGCGGGGCGTTTCACCAAGGCTTGCAGACATTCTGGCAAAGGCCGGTCCGGTCGGCGCCGTGGCCGTCACCATTCTGGCTGCCTGGCTTTTCGGGCTTGAATCAAAAGGCGTCTCCCTGGTCGGCGATGTTCCCCAGGGCCTGCCGCCGCTGACCATGCCCTCCTTCGACTACGACATGTGGCTGGCGCTTGCCGGTTCCGCCCTGCTGATCTCGGTGATCGGCTTCGTTGAATCGGTTTCCGTCGCCCAGACGCTGGCCGCCAAGAAACGCCAGCGCATCGATCCCGATCAGGAACTGATCGGGCTGGGCGCTGCCAATATCGGCGCTGCCTTTACCGGCGGCTATCCGGTAACCGGCGGCTTTGCCCGTTCGGTGGTGAATTTCGATGCGGGGGCTGCAACGCCTGCTGCCGGTGCCTTTACCGCCGTGGGCCTGGCGATCGCCTCGCTGACGCTGACGCCGCTGCTATTCTATCTTCCCAAGGCGACGCTGGCAGCCACCATCATCGTGGCGGTGCTGTCGTTGGTTGATTTCTCGATCCTGAAAAAGACCTGGACCTATTCCAAGGCGGACTTCCTCGCCGTTGCCTCGACCATCCTGATCACGCTCGGCTTTGGCGTGGAGGCAGGCGTTACCACTGGCGTGCTGGTTTCCATCCTGATCCACCTCTACAAGTCTTCGCGGCCGCACATGGCAGTCGTAGGCCAGGTGCCGGGTACGGAGCATTACCGTAACGTGCTGCGCCACAAGGTGATCACGGACGAGCGCATCCTGACGGTGCGGGTGGATGAAAGCCTGTACTTCGCCAATGCGCGTTATCTTGAGGACGCAATCTACGACATGATTGCCAAGCGGCCGAAGTTGAAACATGTCATCCTGATGTGCCCGGCGATCAACGCCATCGACATGAGCGCGCTGGAATCGCTGGAGGCGATCAATGAGCGGCTCAAGGCCGGCGGTGTCACCTTCCACATGAGCGAGGTCAAGGGGCCGGTGATGGACCGCCTCAAGCGTACCGACTTCTTCCATCATCTCACCGGTAAGGTGTTTCTGAGCCAGCATCAGGCGGTCACGGAACTGACCGGCAAGGTAACAGCCAGCGGAAAATCCAAGGCCAAGCGCAGCGCCTGACACAAGTTGTCAGGCGATTACCTCGAACCGGTCGACATCGATCAGTCCGTGATCGGTGATCTTCAGATGCGGGATCACCGGAAGTGCCAGGAAGGCAAGCTGCAGGAAGGGTTCTTCCAGCGTGACGCCAACCTCGCGCGCCGCTTTGCGCAGCACCACCAGCTCGTCGCGGACTTCCTCGAAACTCTTGAGGCTCATCAGCCCGGCGACGGGCAGGGCGACTTCGGCCAACACCTTACCGTCGAAGGCAACGACGAAACCGCCCTCGATTTCGCGTAGCCGGTTGGTGGCAACGGCCATGTCGGCCTCGTCCACGCCGACCACTGCGATGTTGTGATGGTCGTGGCAGACGGTGGAGGCAATGGCGCCGCGCTTCAGTTCGAAGCCGCGCACGAAGCCGGTGGCGATATTGCCATTCTTGCCGTGGCGCTCGATGACGGCGATCTTGGCGAGATCGCGGGCGGGATCAGCCAGTTTGTGGCCACCTGAAACCGGCATGTCCTCGATGAGATGATGGGTGATGATCTTGCCGGGCTCGATGCCAATGACATGGGTTTCCGCCTTGTTGGCGGGTGCGTGAAAATGATCGGCAGAGACTTCCGGCGCCTTGACGGAATTGCGCGCCACGGGCGGGATGGTTTTTCGGGCGGAAAACAGGGCCTCGTCAACGGGACGGCCCGCCGCCAGCACCAGTTCCGCATTGCAGCCTTCCAGAGAGTCGATAATGGCGAGATCGGCGCGCCAGCCCGGTGCAACGAGCCCGCGATCCTTGAGTCCGAAGGCACGGGCTGCCGAAATCGAGGCGGCGCGGTAGACGGCCAGCGGTTCTGCGCCCTTCGCAATGGCGTGACGGATCATGTAGTCGAGATGACCGTGCTCGGCGATGTCGAGCGGATTGCGATCATCGGTGCAGAGCGCGATGAAGGCGGAATTGCGCTCGGTGATGACCGGCAGCAGGGCGTCGAGGTCCTTGGAGACGGAGCCTTCGCGTACGAGGATGTGCATGCCCTTGGAGAGCTTTTCGAGCGCCTCTTCGGCGGTGGTGGTCTCGTGGTCAGTACGGATGCCGGCAGCGCAATAGCCGTTGATATCGTAACCGCGCACCAGCGGGGCGTGCCCGTCCATGTGGCGGCCCTGAAAGGCTTCCAGCTTGGCGAGAATGCCGGGATCGCGGTTCAGTACACCTGGATAATTCATCACCTCGGCAAGGCCGATCACCCTGGGGTGGTCCATGAAGGGGCGAAGGTCTTCAATTTCCAGTTGGGCGCCTGCCGTTTCCATCGAGGTCGAGGGGACGCAGCTTGAAAGCTGTACGCGCAGGTCGATCACCGTGCGCAGGGCTGCCTCTAGGAAGTATTCGATGCCGGTGATGCCGGCAACATTGGCAATCTCGTGCGGATCGCAGATCGCCGTGGTGATGCCGCGCGGGGTGACGCAGCGGTCGAACTCGAACGGTGTGACGCAGGAGGATTCCACATGCAGATGGGTGTCGATGAAGCCCGGAACGACGATCCTGCCGGCAATATCGATTTCCCGTCTGCCGGAATATTCCGCGCAGGTGCCGACGATGCGATCGCCGCTAATGGCGATGTCGCCCTCAATCAGTTCGCCGGAAACGAGATCGAAGAAGCATCCGCCTTTCAGCACGAGATCGGCAGGCTCTGCCCCCTTGCCCTGAGCGATGGCGCTTGCGAGTTGATCCCTGTTCATGATGATCCTTCGTAAAACCTGCGAAAATGGAAGGGTGGACAATCCTGTTTATCTGCGGTCATTTGCCGTGGCAATGCGCCCGGTTACCGGGTTTTTTCCTGCGGATGTTTCATGACTGATTTTTCAAACACGCGACAGCAATTCCACCTGCCTGAAGGGCTTGTCTATCTTGACGGCAATTCGCTCGGGCCGATGCCGAAATCCGCGCTTGCCGTGGCACGGCGCGTCATTGCCGATGAATGGGGCGAGATGCTGATCGGCGGCTGGAACAAGGCGGACTGGATGAGCCTGCCGATGCGACTGGGCGACAGGATCGGCAGGCTGATCGGCGCGCCTGCCGGCAGTGTTACCACCGGCGATACGCTGTCGATCAAGGTCTATCAGGCATTGGCTTCAGCGCTGGAACTCAACCCCGGCAGAAAGACCGTGTTTTCCGACAACGGCAATTTTCCGACCGATCTCTACATGGCCGAGGGACTGCTCAAGTCGCTGGGGGAAGACTTCAAGCTGAAGGTGGTCGATCCCGAAGCGGTAGCAGATCATATCGACGACAGCATTGCGGTGGTGATGCTAACCGAGGTTGATTACCGCACGGGTCGCATGCATGACATGGCGGCAATTACCCGCAAGGCGCATGAGGCAGGCGCCATCATGATCTGGGATCTGGCGCATTCCGCCGGCGCCGTGCCGGTGGATTTGTCTGCTGCCAATGCCGATTTTGCCGTTGGCTGTACCTACAAGTATCTCAATGGCGGGCCGGGGGCGCCGGCCTTCATTTACGTTCGACCCGATCTGGCGGACAGGGTGCGACCTGCGCTTTCGGGCTGGCTGGGACATGAAGCACCCTTTGCCTTCGATCTCGATTACCGGCCCGGTGCGGGCGTCGAACGCATGCGGGTGGGCACGCCGCCGATCATCCAGATGGCGATCCTTGAAGCAGCGCTGGAAGTCTGGGAAGGCGTCGACATGGCCGATATCCGCATACGTTCCATCGAACTGTCGCAGCGCTTCATCGAACTGGTGGAGGCGGGGACGGACAAGGCGGTGCTTGTCAGCCCGCGTGATCCGCAACCGCGCGGTTCGCAGGTGTCCTTCCGGTTCGCTGAAGGCTATGCGGCAATTCAGGCGCTGATTGCGCGCAATGTGGTGGGCGACTTCCGCGCGCCCAACATTATGCGCTTCGGCTTCTGTCCGCTTTATAACAGCTTGGAAGAGGTGGAGCAGGCAGCCGGCATCCTGTGCGAGATTGTAGAGACCGGGGCTTGGAACCGGCCGGAGTTCAGGAAACGGCAGGCAGTGACATGAACGAAGACGAAACCGGTTACGATCCGGCGCAGGAAGGCGCCCAGTTGACGTTCGACGGGCGGATGTCCTATGGCGACTATCTGCAGCTTGATGCAATCCTGCGGGCGCAGAAGCCGCAATCCGATGCCCATGACGAAATGCTGTTCATCATTCAGCATCAGACGTCCGAATTGTGGATGCGTCTGGCAATCCATGAGCTGTCTGCCGCCAGGAAAGCGATTGCTGAAGATGCCCTGCAGCCGGCGCTGAAGATGCTGGCCCGGGTGGCGCGCATTTTCGAGCAGCTCAATTCGGCCTGGGACGTGCTGCGGACCATGACGCCCAGCGATTACACACGGTTTCGCGAGGCACTCGGCCAGTCCTCAGGCTTCCAGTCCTGGCAATACCGGCTGATCGAGTTCCTGCTCGGCAACCGCAACCATGCAATGCTTCGCCCGCATGCTCACCGCGATGATATCCACGCGCTGCTTGCTGCCGAACTGGAAACGCCGAGTCTCTATGATGAGGTTCTTAGGCTGGCGGCGCGGCGCGGGCTGGAGATTCCAGCGATCGTATTGGAACGCGACGTGACGAAAACCCATCAGGCCGATGACGGTGTCATGGCGGCCTGGCGTAAGGTTTACGAGAATCCCGAAGAACACTGGGAACTCTATGAACTTGCCGAGAAGCTGGTTGATTTCGAGGATTATTTCCGCCGCTGGCGGTTCAATCACGTCACCACGGTGGAACGGGTGATCGGTTTCAAGCGCGGTACGGGCGGTACTGGCGGCATCAGCTATCTCAAGCGCATGCTGGCGGTGGAACTCTTCCCAGAACTGTGGCACGTGCGCACCGAGCTCTAGAAAAAAGGCACGGGGAGGATAGCATGACAGAGAAGGAAACCATTCTCTTCATTCCGGGACACATGTGCGACGAGCGGCTGTTCGCACCTCAGATCGAGGCGCTGGAGGGCGACTACCGCATCGTGGTTGCCGATCTCAAAACGGGCAGCAGCTTTGAGGAATATATCGCCCATGCGCTGGTGGCGGCAGGCGAGGGGGCCTTCAACCTTGTTGGCCTTTCCATGGGCGGCATGCTGGCAGCGCAACTGGTGGCGCATCATCCTGAGCGAGTGATGCGGCTTGCCATGCTGAGCACCACTGTGGAACCGGAAGCTCCGCACCGGGCGGATACACGGCGGCAGCGCATCGAGCGGGCGCAGGCTGATGGTCTTGAAACGATTGCCCGGGAGGAACTGGCGCCTTCCTATCTTGCGCAAGCGCATCAGAGCCGGGAAGACCTGATCGATCTCGTGGTGGCCATGGCGGCAGCCCACGGTGTCGATGTTTTCGCCGCACAATCAGCGGCGATGACGGCGCGGCCCGATTGCCTTTCCAGTCTGCCCGCTTACAAGGGGCCGGTGCTGGTGCTGTGCGGTGATGAAGACCGGCTGTTTTCCATCGAAAAGCACAAGGTCATCGCTGCGCTATTGGAGAAAAGCGAATTGGTGGTTCAGCCGGGAATAGGCCATTTGCCGACGGTGGAAAATCCCGAGGAGACCACGGCGGCGCTGAAGGCCTTGCTAGCGCGCGACGCTTCTTAAACACGTCCCTCAGATGGCTGCGGTTGCGAGCTCGCTTGCGCGTGCCGGATCGCGGGCGTCGTCGTAGCTTTTCATCAGATCGTTGAACTTCTCGCCCTGAATGGCGATGTGGCCGAGCATGTGCTGCTGTGCCATGTCGCCGTCACCCTTGCGGATGGCTTCGAAAATCACCCGGTGCTCATCGAGAGACTGCTGCATGCGGTTTCGCACGCGCAATTGCAGCCGGCGGAAGGGCCTCAGCCGCCGGTGCAGCCGGGAGGCTTCGGTGGCGAGAAAGGTATTGCCGCCCGATTCATAGATGATGTGGTGAAACAGCTCGTTTTCGCGGTAGTAGCGATCGGTATCGCCTTTTGCCTGCGCGGCCTCGCAGGCACGCAGCGCCTTTTCGAGTTTTGCGATACCGCTGTCGGTGATGCGGCGCGCGGCAAGCCGTCCGCACATGCCTTCCAGTTCCGCCATTACCTCGAACATCTCGATCAGCCGGCGAAAGCTTGGATAGCGCACGAAAGCCCCGCGCCGGGGCAGATGTTCCACAAGGCCGGAGGCTGATAGCGCGTGCAACGCTTCGCGGACCGGCGTGCGCGAAACCTTGAACTGCTCCGACAGGGAAACCTCGTCCAGCCGTTCGCCATCGGCAAAGCTGCCGCCGACGATCGCCTGTTCCAGTTCTTCTCTTATGCGGTCTGCGGATCGTTGGGCCATGGTTCCACAATATCCCCGAGTTTCGTATTCGACAATCAAATTCTTGTATACAATAGTATTGACAATGCATGCATTCCATGGAGTCATGCTAGGGCAAGGTCCATGGGGACCATCCAGGGCTTTGGGCAAGGACTTCTGGCCCAGGCTTCAGGTCAAGACTTCGGGCATGGGAATGCCCAGGGAGGAAATCATGAAATACCGTATCGCCGCGTTTGCCGGCGCCGCCGTTCTGTCCATGTCGCTGAACGCGGCGGCACAGGAAATGACCCTCAAGGCTTCGCACCAGTTCCCGGGCGGAAAGGGTGATGCCCGCGATGAGATGGTGCAGATCCTGGCGAAAGAGATCGAGGCGGCCAATGTCGGGCTGAAGGTTCAGGTCTTTCCGGGCCAGTCGCTGTACAAGGCAAAGGAACAATGGGGCGCGCTGACCAAGGGCCAGCTCGATTTCAGTTCCTTCCCGCTTGACTATGCCTCGGGCAGGGTGCCGCAGTTCTCTGCTACCCTGATGCCGGGCCTGGTGCGCAACCATGATCGCGCCAAGCGGCTCAACGATTCGCCCTTCATGGACGACATCAAGGCACTGATCGAGGAAAACGGCGCCAAGGTGATCGCCGATGCCTGGCTGGGCGGTGCGTTTGCCTCCAAGCACAATTGTATTACCTCGCCCGAAACCATCAAGGGTCAGGTGACGCGCGCTGCAGGCCCCGCCTTTGAGCAGATGCTGGTAGGGGCAGGGGCTTCGATTGCCTCGATGCCGTCGTCGGAAATCTATACCGGCATGCAGACGGGTGTGCTCGACGCCACCAACACCTCGTCGGGCTCGTTCGTTTCCTACCGCCTGTATGAGCAGGTCAAATGCTTGACGGCGCCGGGCGAGAACGCGCTGTGGTTCATGTATGAGCCGCTGCTGGTCTCCATGGCGACCTGGGACAAGCTCAGCGACGAGCAGAAAGCTGCCGTGATGGCCGCCGGCGAAAAGGCCGAGGAATATTTCGACAGCCAGGCACGCGGACTGGATCAGAAGATGGTCGATGCCTTCAAGGGTGCTGGTGTGGAAATCGCGGAGATGTCGGCGGACGACTACGACAAGTGGCTCGCCATCGCCAAGGAGACTTCCTATAAGGAGTTTTCGTCCGTGGAAGGCGGGCAGGCGCTGATTGACAAGGCGCTTGCCGTCGAGTGATCCTCAATGCTCCGGGTGCCGCAAGAACGGCGCCCGGTTCATCCTAGGGAATCAACATGCAGTCCTTCATCCGCGCCAGCGATACGGTTTCGCGGTATTGCGGCGCCTTATCCATGCTTCTGCTGGCCGCAGCCGTTCTGGTCGTCTCGCAAATGGTGTTCGTACGCTACGTTCTTGGCCATTCGACTGTCTGGCAGACCGAGTTCGTCATCTATGCCACCATGGCAGCAACCTTCATCGGCGCGCCCTATGTGCTGTTGCTGCGCGGCCATGTCGGCGTCGATCTGTTGCCAAACCTGCTCTACGGCGTTCCGGCAAGAGCATTGAAAATCATCGCCGCGCTGATCTCGCTGGGGTTCTGCGGGCTGGTTGCCTATTCGGCGGGCCATTTCTGGTATGAAGCCTTTTCACGGGGCTGGCGGACTGAAACCGTATGGGCGATACCGCTGTGGATTCCCCTGCTGCCGCTGCCGGCAGGCATGATCATGACCTGCATTCAGTATGTTGCCGAACTGATGAAGC
>JAGRLQ010000043.1 GCA_020441735.1 Nitratireductor sp. | reverse complement strand
AGCGCATCATCTTCCTGGAAGGGTTCCCGAATCTGCAGAATGTCGCTCCGTTGCGTATTGGCCAGAACATCAAGGAAGTGCTGGATGCAGACCTTGCCGGGGAGCATGAAGCCCGGGACAGCTACAAGAAGTCGCGGGACGTCTGTCATGAAGCCGGCGATTATGTGAGCATGGCGCTGTTCGAAGAATTGCATGCTGACGAGGAAGGCCATATCGACTTTCTCGAGACCCAGCTCGATCTCCTCGCAAAGCTCGGCGAAGAGAAGTACGGTCTGCTCAACGCGGCTTCAGCCGACGATGCCGAATAACAGCAACCGGTGCTGCGATGTCCTTGCTTGCCAGTAGTATCGCCATTCGTTTCAGGTGGACGGCCGAGTATCTGAAACGTCCTGAAAACGGGCCGTCCTGGAAGGCGCGCCACCGCGCCGGACCGGGCCTGACCGGGGCTATCGTTGCTGCCCTGGTTTGCAGTCTGGCCTTTGCCGCGGGAAGTGACGGGCAGGGAGAGGGCATGTCGGGCCCGGCGGATGTTCCCGTCTGGGACCAGCGCGATGATCTCAACGCGAAAGACCGGAAACGGGTCGAGCGTGTCACATCGCCAGCGCAGGATTTCGGCAAGCCGGAACGTTTCGAAGCGATGCAGGGCGGGGCTGCAACCTCGACGAAACTCATTAACCGGGATGCCTTTTCGCAGTTCAGCCAGAACCTTGAATTTGAGGAGGAGGAGACCTTCAAGCTTGGCAATGCGCTGTTTCGCAAGCTGTGGGTTTCCTCGCCGTCCTCGACCAAGGCTTCCGACGGACTCGGCCCGCTGTTCAACGCCAGGGCCTGCCAGAGCTGCCATTTGAAGGATGGCCGGGGCCATCCGCCGGAAGGCGACAGCGATGCGACCTCGATGTTCCTTCGGCTGGCCCGCACGGCAACATCCGGCGAAGAGCAAAATGCCATTGCTGCGCTTGAGGCGGCAAACTTCCCCGACCCCGTCTATGGCGGTCAGTTGCAGGATCTAGCCGTTCCCGGGCTGAAGGGCGAAGGGCGGATGGTCATCAATTATGAAGAGGTTCCCGTCACGTTTGGCGACGGCAGCGTGGTGACACTGAGAAAACCATCTTATTCGATTGCCGATCTGGCCTATGGGGAACTGCATCCAGATACGACGCTTTCGCCGCGCGTCGCACCGCAGATGATCGGCATGGGGCTTATCCAGGCAATACACCCTGCTGATCTTGCAGCAAATGCGGATCCCAAGGATGAAGATGGCGACGGGATTTCCGGCCGTCTGGCGCTGGTGCGTCATCCGAAAACGGGCGAGATCGTGCCGGGCCGTTTCGGGTGGAAGGCGCAGAATGCCACCGTGCGGCAGCAATCTGCAGGTGCTTTCGCCGGTGACATCGGCATCTCCACACCGGATGTGCCCAGCCACCATGGCGATTGTACTGCTGGCGAGGCCGACTGTCTTGCGATGCCGACAGGCGTGCAGGCGAAGCTTGGGGAAACGGAAGCGCCCGATCCCATCCTGGATCTAGTGACCTTCTATTCGGAGAATCTTGCCGTTCCGGCCCGCCGCAATGTCGGCGACCCGAAGGTGCTGGCCGGCAAGGAACTGTTTTACGATCTGGGTTGTGCCGGTTGCCACCGCCCGAAATATGTCACTTCGCGGAAGGCCGAAAACAAGGCGCACCGGTTTCAACTGATCTGGCCTTATTCCGATTTTCTGCTGCATGACATGGGCGAGGGGCTTGCCGATGGCCAGCAGGTCGGCCTGGCCGATGGCCGAGAATGGCGCACGCCGCCTCTCTGGGGTGTTGGCCTTACGAAGATCGTCAGCGGTCACACCTTCTTCCTGCATGATGGCAGAGCGCGAAACCTTACCGAGGCAATCCTGTGGCATGAGGGCGAAGCTGAGAATGCCCGCAACGGATTCATGGCGCTGGAGAAAGCAGAGCGTGACGCCCTGATCGCCTTTCTGGAGAGCCTTTGATGGCGTGGTTTTTCAGCCGGTTTCGTCTGCTCGTTCTGGCGTTTCTATTGCTTCCTGCAGCCAATGCTGGCGCGGTGGAGAAGGTCGGAGAAATCCTGCATGACAGCTGGTCGGGTTACATCGTTCCGTCCTATGGGGAATTTTCGGAAAATACCCTGAAGCTGGAAAAAGTGACGCAGGCTCTTTGTGAAACACCGTCGGCGGGCAGTCTGGCTTCCGCGCGTGCCACCTTCGGATCGACGGCGCTTTCATGGGCAAAAATCGAATGGCTGCGTGTCGGGCCATCGATGGGAGAAAACCGGCTGGAGCGCGTTCTGTTCTATCCAGACCGCAAGAGCACGGGGCTGAAACAGGTCCAGCGGGCACTTGCACAGCAGGATGAGGCTGTGACGGATGCAGCGAAGTTGGCAGAACTCAGCGTCGCCATGCAGGGTCTGGGTGCTTACGAGTTTGTTCTGTTCGGCAAGGGCAGTGAAGCGCTTTCCTCGGCGCAGGCCAATTCCTTTGCTTGCCGTTATGCGCTGGCGATTGCGGAAAACCTTCATGGGATAGCGGATGAACTGGCGGCAGGCTGGCAGGCGGAAACGCCGCTGACCAGGGCATTTCTGGCGCCATCGCCGGAGAACCCGCTCTACCGGGACGACATCGAAGCGCTCAGTCTGGTGATCGGCACGATCATTCACGGGCTTGAAGCGGTGCGGGATGTTCGGATCGGGTATTTTCTGCGCGGCGGTGACAGCCGCGACCGGCCCCGCTCGGCGCTCTACCGGCGTTCCGGGCTTACCCTTGCCTCGATCGCGGCCAATCTTGAAGGGTGCCTGCAATTGTTCGAGCAAAGCGGCATCGAGCGTGCGCTGCCGCAAGAGGGTGCCTTTCTGGCAGATCAGGTTCGGCTCGAGTTTCAACTGGCGCTCAGTACCGCGCGTGAATTCAACGTCGGGCCCGAAGCGCTCGTGGCCGATGGCAAAAGCCGCAAACGTCTCGAATATCTCAAATATGCGATCTCCAACATTATAGCCCGGCTGAACGATGAGTTTGCACCGGCGGCAGGTCTTGCCGCCGGTTTCTCCTTCGGGGACGGTGACTGATGGGCTGCGAAATCGATCGCAGAACCTTCCTCAGCGGCGCCGGGGCAGCGTTCCTGACATCGCTGCATCCCGCGCAGGCCGGACAGCTTGCCGGGGCATCTTCGCTCTTTGTTTCAGCGTTCATGGATAGCAACCGGCAATACGGTTTTGCGATCCTGGATGAAAAGGGGCGTTTGATTTACCGCCACGCCATGCCCGCCCGCGCGCACGGATTTGCCTGGTCGCCGCAGCATGGTCAGGCGATCGCCTTCGCCCGCAGGCCCGGCAACTTTGCCGTTGCACTCGATCCCGCCAACAAGCGCGAGCCGGTCGTGTTCCATGCTCCGGAGGGACGGCATTTCTACGGGCACGGGGTCTTTTCCGCAGACGGGCAATTGCTTTATGCGACGGAAAACGACTTCGAGGCAGGGCAGGGGAAGATCGGTATCTACGAAGCTGACGCTGGCTATCGCCGCATCGGCGAATTCGACAGCCAAGGTATCGGGCCGCATGAGATGATCCTGATGCGGGATAATCGAACGCTCGCCATTGCCAATGGCGGCATCCGCACCCATCCCGATTCTGGCCGCCAGAAGCTCAATCTGGCGGAAATGGAATCCTCCATCGTTCTGGTTGATAGCCGCACCGGCGATTTGCTCGCCAAACATGCTCTGCCGCCCGCGCACCGGCGCATGTCCCTGCGCCACATGGTGCATGCGGGGGACGGTTCATTGTGGATCGGCGGCCAGTTCGAGGGTGATCCGGCCAATGCACCATCGCCTGTCTATCGCATGGGACAAGACGGCGAGACCAACACAATAGAATTGCCGGCTCACGCCCGGCGTCTGTTGTCGGGCTATGTGGGCGCGGTCGCCATCGCCGGCGAGGGCCGGCTTGCCGGGTTTTCCAGCCCAAGGGGTGGCGGTGTCTTGGTGCTCGATACCGAAACCGGCGCTGTCATCAGCGAACAGGAATTGCGCCGCACTTCCGGCCTTTATAGTGCAGGCGGTGGGGCGGGGAACACGGTATTTGTTTCCTCCAACGAGGACGGCCGGTTCGGCGAAAGCCGCCATCCGCTTCACTGGGACAATCACCTGATCCGCTGCGACATCTCATAGCCTGCTGCCACACGTCAATTGCGGCTACTGGCTCTTTTCCGGCCCTGCCCTGTTGTCTATGCATCGCCAGTTGCCGGAACGGAGACATGGCATGGCGGAAGACATGAGCGGCTGGACCCCGCGGGAGAAGCCCGGGCGCGTGGTGCTGGACGGTCGGTATGTGCGGCTGGAACCGCTTGATGCTGTTCGGCATGGCAGGGAGCTTTTTGAAGCTTCCCAGGTTGCAGACGCAGAGGATAAATTCCGCTGGCTGGCGGAAAACCCGGTATCAGAAGAAACCGCCTTCATGGCATGGGTCGAAAAATCCGTCGCGAGCGAGGATCCGCTCTACTTTGCCGTGATCGACAAGGCGAGCGGCAAGGTCGCGGGCCGTCAGACTTTCATGCGGATCGACACGCAGAACGGCGTGATCGAAATCGGCAACATCTACTGGGGGCCGCTGATTGCGCGCAGGCAGGCAGCGACCGAGGCGCTTTATCTCTTCATGCGCCATGCGTTCGCAGATCTCGGCTACCGGCGCTTCGAGTGGAAGTGCAACAATGACAACGAGCCCTCGAAACGGGCGGCGCTGCGTTTCGGTTTCACGTTCGAAGGCGTTTTCCGACAGCACCTGATCGTCAAGGGGTTGAATCGCGACACGGCCTGGTTTTCCATCATCGACAAGGAATGGCCGGCGCTGGAGAAAGCCTATGAAGCCTGGCTCAGTCCGGAAAACTTCGAAGCGGATGGGCAGCAGCGTCAACGGCTGGAAACTTTCCGCGCCGCATACGGGCAATGACCAGGGAGGGTAGGGTAATGCAGATAACGACACGGGCTGTTGCGGAAGGCGATCGCGACCGATGGGAAGAACTCTATCAGGGCTATGCCGTGTTCTATGAAACCGAGCAGAGTGCCGAGATGCGTGCCCGCGTATGGAAATGGCTGTTTGATCCGGGTCATGAAGTCGAGGGTCTTGTGGCCGAAGACTCCGATGGCCGGCTGATCGGCCTTGCCCACTACCGCGCCTTCGCTCGTCCGCTGGCGGCGGCAACGGGCGGTTTTCTCGATGACCTGTTTGTCGATCCGGCAGCGCGTGGCTCGGGCGCGGCGGAAGCGCTTATCGATGCGGTGAAGGCGGAAGCAGCAAAACGCGGCTGGACAGTAATCCGGTGGATCACCGCGGAAGACAATTACCGGGCACGGGGGCTCTATGACCGCGTTGCAGAGAAAACCCGCTGGGTCACCTACGACATCAAGCTTTGAAGCTTGATCCTAGCTATTGCGGCGGGCGACTTCCTCGCGGAAGCGGTGGGCGATGACGACCGGGTCGAGTTCGATAACGTCCACGGGCACGTTGCCCGACTTGCACTTGCTGACAATGATAGTCATGCGATCCGAGCCCAGTGCCTGCTCAAGCACTTTGGCCGTTTCCTCTGCCGGGCACTCGAAGACGTTCTCGCAGCCGCAGGCTTCGGCGACTTTCGCCAGCGATGTCTTGCGGCCTGCATAGGTTGGCTGATCGCCGGTCGAGCCATAGCTTCCATTGTCGATAATCAGCAAAACGAAATTGTCCGCCGGGTTGTTGGCGATGGTTGGCAGGGTGCCGAGATTGGTCAGTATCGAGCCATCGCCATCGATAGCGACAACCTTTGCCTTCTGGCTCAGCGCCAGGCCCAGCCCGATGGAGGAAGCCAGCCCCATCGTGCCGAGCATGTAGAAATTCGACGGCTGGTCGTCATGCATGAACAGTTCCTGGGAGGGCAGGCCGATGTTGCAGACGACGAGATGGTCGCGGATTACCGGTGCAATCGATTGAATGACTTCGGAGCGGATCATCGGGCAGCACTCCAGAAACCTGCGTCCATCAGCACAGCGACCGGCTTCTTTGCCATGAAGCAGTGATTGAGGATGCCATTGAGTTCGTCAGTGTCCTGCTGCTGGTGAAAGTGGTAGGTGGGAATGGCAAGCTCCTGCAGTAGCGCCTTGGTGTGCAAAGCCATCTCCACCTGGCAGGCGACCTTCTCGCCAACCTCGCCGCGATAGCTGATCAGCATGGGAAGGGGGATGTGGTAATACTGGATCAGCGTGGCGAGCGCATTGATGGTTACGCCGATTGCCGTGTTCTGCATGATGATGGCGGGCCGTTTTCCACCCAGCCAGGCGCCGGCACAAAGGCCCATGCCCTCATCTTCCTTGTTGGAGGGGACATGGCGGAAACGATCATCCTTGTCGACAAGATCGATGACGCCCGCCAACTGCTTGCAGGGGACCGTAGTGATGAATTCCACATGGTTTGCTGCAAGGCTTTCGACGATCCTCACGCTAACATCGGGACTGGTTTTAGTCATGTGGCCCCTCCAGAAACCCACCTGCCATGCGTGCCGAAATTAGCAGGCAAACATCCGGAGCATCCTTAAACGATTGCAGTGGCAGGGCAAGCGCGCCGATCAGGCTCAGCGCTGGAAATCCAGGTCGGCGCCCATCCGCACCGAAAGGCGCGAGGCTATGCGCTTGATGGTTTCGATGATCCTGTTGCGGCTTTCCTCCGTCACATCCTCAATCAGCAGGCTGACAGCGACCCCGGCGATGGGGGTGTTGCGGGAGTCGAGCACGGATGCGCCAAAACAGACGATGCCTTCGGCAACCTGCTGATTGTCGATGGAATAACCGCGCTTGCGAATCTCGGATAATTCTCCAAGCAGTTGTTCGACAGACTGGACGCTGTGTTTCGTCCGCGGCTCCGGCAATCCGTCTTCATAGAGCCGTTTGACCTCGAAGTCGTTCATGTAGCTGAGAAAGGATTTGCCGGTGGCGGTAAAGGCTGCGGGAAGCCGCATGCCGGCACGAAAATCCACGAGCGAATGGCTCACCTCCGAGTTCCGGGCCGCGATGTATATCACGTCTGAACCATCAAATACCGTCAGCGTGATGGTTGCGCCCGGCATCTCGGTTTCGGTGTCCCAGATCGAGGAGAATTCGGTCGCGACGTCCGATTGCCGTGCAAAGGCATTCGACCAGCGCATCAGATGTGGTCCGAGCTGATAGGTCTGGTCAGATCGCCGGATCAGGAGATTGAGTTCCACAAGGGTCTGGCACAAGGTGTGGGTCGTGCTTTTCGCCAGTTGCAGTTCCCGCGACAGCTCCGACAAGGTGGGATGACTGCGATTGCGCGCCACGTAGTCGAGGATGCGTGTGGCACGTTCAACTGCAGGCACCATTCTGGTGTTTTGCTGATCCACCGACGTTCTCCCGCGAAACCTGATCCTGTTCCCAATTGCAGCTTGACAGCTGCGAAGGTGAATGAATAGAGTTCCAATTACTGAATTGTGTTCATTATATTGAACACTAGACTGAAAACGGAATCATTTGCAACCCGCCTGAATTCGACCGAGACGCTTTTTGTGAAGCGGTAATGCCTGATCGGGAAGAAGGCGTGGCGTGAGCTGCCGCATTCGGTTTCAGGCGCTGGCGCGTCCGTTCAAAGATGGAGGAACTGGTGAATCCGTTCACATTCAACACCTCGAAGTCGATCCGGTTCGGCGAAGGCGCCGTCAGCCAGCTTGGTGAAATCGTCAAGGGCGAAATCGGGGATCGCGTGATGGTGGTCACCGATCCGGGCATGGTGGCAACGGGCCTGGTGGAGCGAGCGCTTTCATCCCTGAAGCAGGCCGATGTGGCGGTGGAATTGTTTTCGGATGTCGAGGCTGATCCGCCGGAAAACGTCATCCTTACTGCTGCCGATAGGGCGAAGCAGGCAGGTGTCGATGGCGTGGTTGGTTTTGGCGGCGGCTCCTCCCTTGATGTCGCCAAGCTGGTTGCACTTCTTGCCATGGGCAAGGAAACGCTTGCAGACGTTTATGGCGTGGGAAATGCCAAGGGGCCGCGCTTGCCGCTCATTCTGGTGCCGACGACTTCCGGCACCGGTTCCGAAGTGACACCGATTTCCATCGTCACGACAGGCACCAATGAGAAAATGGGCGTGGTCTCGCCCGTCATCCTGCCCGATGTGGCGCTGCTCGACCCGGAACTGACCTATGGCCTGCCGCCACATATCACGGCTGCAACCGGGATCGACGCCATGGTGCATGCGATCGAGGCCTACGCATCGGCGAGTGCCAACAACAATCCGGTTTCGCGCATGCTTGCTACCCAGGCGCTGACGCTGATGGGTGGCTCCGTGCTCAAAGCCGTTCATGAGGGAAGCGATAAGGAAGCGCGGGCCAACATGCTGCTGGGCTCGATGCTGGCCGGGCAGGCCTTCGCCAATTCACCGGTGGCAGCCGTTCACGCGCTGGCCTATCCGCTGGGCGGGCATTTTCATATTCCGCACGGGCTTTCCAACGCGCTGGTGCTGCCGCATGTGCTGCGCTTCAACATCGTCACGTCGCCTCAGCCCTATGCCGAGCTTGCCCCTTACGCCTTCCCGGAACTTGAGAAACTGGAAGGCCAGGCACGCGCGGCCGCATTTTGCGACCGGCTTGCGGCGCTGTCGGCCGAATGCGGACTTCAAACCAGCTTGAGGGCAATGGAAATCCCGGAAGACATTCTACCGAAACTGGCCTCCGACGCGATGAACCAGACGCGCCTGCTGGTCAACAATCCCCGAGAGATAACGGAAGCGGATGCGCTTGCCATCTACCGCGCAGCGTACTGACTGCCAAAGAAAGGAAACAGAACATGCTCAAGCTCTCTGATCAGAGCCTTTTGGAAACCCGCGCCCTTCTTGGCGGCGAATGGGTCAACACCGGCAAGACCTTCGCGGTGCACAATCCGGCAACGGGTGAAAAGATCGCCGATGTTGCCGATCTGACGCCGGAAGACACGGCCAAAGCCATTGACCTCGCCCATGAGGCGCAGAAGGAATGGCGCAAGAAAACGGCGAAGGAGCGTTGCGCAATTCTGCTGAAATGGAATGACCTGATGCTGGAAAACCAGGCTGATCTGGCAACAATCCTGACAGCGGAGATGGGCAAGCCCCTTGCGGAAGCCAAGGGCGAAATCGCTTATGGCGCATCGTTCATCCAGTGGTTTGCCGAGGAAGCGCGCCGTGTCTATGGCGATGTCATTCCCGGTCATCAGGGAGACAAGCGCATTGTCGTCATCAAGCAGCCGATTGGGGTCGTCGGTTCGATTACGCCGTGGAACTTTCCCAATGCGATGATCGCCAGAAAGGTGGGGCCGGCGCTCGCCGCCGGCTGCAGCTTTGTCGGCCGCCCGGCTGAAAAAACCCCGCTGTCTGCGCTTGCCATGGCGGTACTGGGAGAGCGTGCTGGTATTCCAAAAGGTGTGCTTTCGATCATCACCAGTTCGGACTCCAAGGGTGTCGGGCTGGAACTCTGCACGAACCCCAAGGTGCGCAAACTGACCTTTACCGGCTCGACGGAGGTCGGGCGCATCCTGATGAAACAGTGCGCCCACGACATCAAGAAACTGTCGCTGGAACTCGGCGGCAATGCCCCGTTCCTCGTCTTCAACGATGCCGATCTCGATGCTGCCGTAGAAGGGGCGATGATCGCCAAGTACCGCAATTCCGGCCAGACCTGTGTCTGCGCCAACCGGATTTACGTCCAGAGCGGTGTGGCGGAAGCTTTTGCCGAAAAGCTGGCTGCGGCAACCTCGAAACTGAAGGTCGGCAACGGCATGGACGAGAGCGTCAACATCGGCCCGCTGATTGATGAAGCGGGCCTTGCAAAGGTGGAGGATCATGTGGCGGACGCGCTTGGAAAAGGCGCCAGACTGGTCTCCGGCGGCAAGCGTTCGGAACTCGGCGGTACCTTTTACGAGCCGACCGTTCTCATGGGTGTTGGACAGGGGATGAAGGTCCTTTCCGAGGAAACCTTCGGCCCGGTGGCGCCGATCATTCCCTTCGAGACGATCGAAGAGGCGATTGCGATGGCCAATGATACCGAGTTCGGCCTGGCATCCTATTTCTATGCCCGCGACATCTCCACGGTATGGCGGGTGGCCGAGGAACTGGAAAGCGGCATGGTCGGTATCAATACCGGGCTGGTTTCCACCGCCGAGGCACCGTTTGGCGGCATCAAGTCTTCAGGCCTCGGGCGCGAGGGGTCGAAGTACGGAATGGATGAGTTCCTGGAAATCAAATATCTCTGTTTCTCGGTCTAGAGGCGACTTCCTTCTGGGATCCTGGAAGCGGTGCGCCGCAATCGCGGCCACCGCATTACCGGCAACCAAGGCGGGCCGAAGCCTCAATCTACTGCGAAGTGCGAGATTTAGCTGGCTGGGGATCCTGGATTCGAACCAGGACTGACGGAGTCAGAGTCCGCTGTTCTACCGTTAAACTAATCCCCAGCAGAAGGTTTCGCGACGGTTGCGCGGAAGGCGCATGGAAATCCGCTCAAGGCGGAAACGTCGGCGAAAAGGCTAGGGAGCTATTACTGCCCAACGACGGCATTTGCAAGTCCATCCTGAGGCCTTGATGCACTGCTGCCGAAGTGCCTGGACCGACAGGAGCACGGCCCCTTTGCCCCAGGCGGCAGCGTTCATCACGAATTGGCGCAGGGTATTTGCGATTTCACATTTGGGTGCTAGATTCTCACCAACTGTAAACATGCGATCCGGCCAGAACTGGCGGATCTGAAAGGCATCAAGTTGAGCAGATTCCCTGGCCATCAGCGCCACAAGGGGAAGAAGCGAAACCGGAAAAACGCCGAAAAGAGAGCTTCCTTCGATGATACAATCAGCCCTTTTCAGCGGAATCCTGAACTGCAGCCAGCAAAAACCCCGAAAAACGACGGTACCGGACAGGACGAGCCGCGGGCAGCACGCAGCGATGCGCGCGGACCTGCCGCCGGCTACACCGCCGGTCCGGGGGGACTGAACGGCAGTACAGGACAGCGGAACGCGACTTCCGAAACCACGGCTTCCGGCGAAGTAAAACGGCCGGGGGGCAGCCATGGACGAACCCGGCACAAATCCGGCAAACGCCCCGGACAGGCACAGCGTGCCGGGGATATGCAGTACGGTAGCCATTCACCCCGTGATGAAGATGCCTCGCGGCAGGCTGAGGGACAGAATGCCCGTGGCACTGCCGCCCACAGCCATTCGCGTTTTCGCGGCAAGAACAACCGCAAGCGGCGCGGTAGCCAACCGGAAATCCGCGGGCTTCGCGGCCCGGTGGAGCGGGCACCGGATGTGGTCTACGAGCCCCGGGAACCCCAACGGGCAAGGGATGCCGACGGCAAACAAACAACGGGCGAAACCGGCCAGGCAAAACACGCGCACCCCTTTGCCGGTGCAGCACGACAGGGTGATGAGGGAAAGCGCGCTGAAAGGCCGGATCGTCATGGAAAACGCCATGTCAACGGCCCGGGCAACAACAGTTCGAAAACGCAATCCGGCGAAAAGGACAGCCGCAAGCACGGCAGCGCCGGTCGCCATGGGCGGCCCTCTCGCGGGCAGCGGCCGCTTTATGCGGCCCTTGATCTTGGCACCAACAACTGCCGCCTCCTGATCGCAATTCCCCAGCAAAAGGGACGATTCCGGGTAATCGACGGCTTTTCGCGTATCGTCCGTCTGGGCGAGGGAATGGCGCAGTCCGGCGAGCTTTCGCAGGCTGCGATGGACCGTGCGCTCGAGGCGCTGAAAATTTGTGCCGGCAAGATGATCAGTCACGATATCAGCCGTCACCGGCTGATCGCGACGGAAGCCTGCCGGCAGGCGGGCAATGGTGCGGCATTCCTGGAGCAGGTGCATGCATATACCGGCATGAAGCTTGAAATCATCGACCGCAGAACGGAAGCCTATCTAGCCGCGGAAGGCTGCGGTTCGCTGATCGACCGCAAGGCTGAGGCTGCCGTGCTGTTCGATATCGGCGGCGGATCATCGGAACTGGCGCTGGTGCGGCGTGGCCGTAAGAATGCACCGATTTCGGAGCAGATTACCGATTGGACATCCCTGCCGATCGGCGTGGTGACGCTTGCCGAGCGGTTCGGTGGCAAGGACGTCGACCATGGTGTGTTCGAGCGCATGGTCGAAGAGGTGCGCAACCACCTTGCGGAGTTCTCCAACAATGAGAGCTTCAACCGGGTCTGGCAAAAGGGCCGCGCACATCTGCTTGGCACATCTGGAACGGTTACCACCCTTGCCGGCATCCATCTCAAGCTGCCGCGCTACGAGCGCCGCCTGGTCGACGGATTGTGGATGCGGTCCGATGATGTCGATACCGTGTTGCAGCAACTGATCGAGATGGACTACGATCAGCGTGCCTCAAGCCCGTGTATCGGCCAGGAACGGGCGGATCTGGTGATGGCGGGCTGTGCAATTCTTGAGGCGATCCGGCGCACCTGGCCATGCCAGACACTGCGGGTCGCTGATCGCGGGTTGCGCGAGGGGGCGCTGACGCAGTTGATGAGCGCCGACAATGCCTGGTTGCCGCCGAAGCGCGGGCGCTGGCCGAGAAAGAAACAGCAATGAGCAGGGGAAAGCCGCCCGGCGGCAAGGGGACCTCAGGCAAGGGAACACCGGGTAAGGGTGCATCTTCAGGTGCGCGCGGCGCTGCCGGGCGCAGCGGCAGGCAAAGCGTGAAGAGCCGCAGCCTGACCACCAAGGTGAAGACGGCGAGGGGCCGCAAGCTCTCCTCTACCCTCTGGCTGCAGCGCCAGCTCAACGATCCCTACGTCAAACAGGCCAAGGCGGAGGGCTACGCCTCACGGGCCGCCTACAAGCTGAAGGAAATCGATGATCGCTACGGGCTGCTCGGCAAGGGCAAGCGGGTGATCGATCTTGGAGCGGCGCCCGGCGGCTGGACACAGGTGAGCGTGGAGCGCACCGGCTCGACGCCGGAAAACGTTCTGGTGGTGGGCATTGACTATCTGAAGATGATCGAAGTTCCCGGGGCAACCATTCTGGAAAAGGATTTCCTCGACGACGATGCACCGGATCAACTGATGGCAGCACTGGGTGGCGAGCGGCCGGATGTTGTCTTGTCGGACATGGCTGCGCCGACGACCGGCCACCGCAAGACCGATCACCTGAGAACCATGCACCTTGTGGAGGTGGCGCTTGATTTTGCCCTGAAGGTTCTGAAACCCGGTGGACACTTTCTGTGCAAGACTTTCCAGGGTGGCACGGAGGCGGAACTGCTCAATCTGATGAAAAAGCGCTTCCATTCCGTTCATCATGTCAAGCCACCGGCATCGCGTTCGGGGTCGGTCGAATTGTACCTGCTGGCCACCGATTTCACTGGCTAGCCCAACCGGCTGATGCCCGTTGTTTACCGTCTGCTAACCATACTGGCCGTTTTGGGCCTTCAGACTGTGCCTAATCGCCGAATTACGGCGGCGGGCAGGGTGGCATTTACCTTTTTTCCCCATGGTTTCAACGATCGACCGGGGAACAGGAATACATTGTAATGGCGAAGGAAGTCAGTAAGCGGGAACACTTTGTCGAGCGGGTTGCGGCTCAGCTCAAAGGCAATAACCGGATGTTTCTGATCGCTGCCGCGTTCTTCCTGATTGCAGCGGGATTCGTATCACTCACCACAGAATGGCTCTTGTCGCCACAATCGGCGAAGTACTGGATCGCCGCATTGATGTCGATTGCGGCTGCCTGCATCATCGTTCAACTGCTGAGCACCGACACCAGTGAATCGCTGGACCGGCAGCGCGAAGACGAGGAATCGGAGCAGGCAAGGCGCGCTCGCCAGAGCAAGTCGGAGCTCGTGCGGACCGAAGACGGCAAGGTGCTGACGCTTTCCTTCACCGACAAGACCACCGGCCTCGGCAACAAGATGCGGTTTCTGGAAAAGTTCAAGACTGTTTCCCAGGTGGCCAATCTTTCAATCGGCGAGGGACCCAAATCCTTCGCTGCAGGTGTGCTCAATCTCGATGGAATGAAGCCGATCAATGATCTCTACGGTGTTGCCGGTGGCGATCTGCTGCTGATTCAGTGCGCCAACCGCCTTCGGGCAGCGGTCGAGGAAACCGGCTATGTCTTCCGCCACGAAGGCGCGGAATTCTCCTTCATTCTGCCAAATGACACCACTCGAGAGGAAGTCCAGCAGACCGGCCGTCTGCTGCAGGAAGTCCTGGCAGCGCCTTTTGACATCAACGGTTCGTCGGTGCGTCTATCCGGCTCGTTCGGCTTCGTGCTCTATCCCGAGGCCGGCACGACCATTGAAAAGGTAACGGCGGCAATCGAGACGGCGCTCTATCACTCCAAACGCCGCGGCAGGGGAAGACTGACCATCTACTCGCCGGAAATCGAGCAGACGGTGCGCGAAAACGCCATGCTGGAACAGGCACTGCGCCGGGCCATTTCCGACGACATCATCTCGCCGCACTATCAGCCGATCGTTTCGCTGCAGGATGGAAACCTGCTGGGTTTCGAAGCGCTTGCCCGTTGGATCGATCCCGAGCTTGGTTTCGTTTCTCCAGCAAAGTTCGTGCCGCTGGCTGAAGAGCGCGGCATCATCGCGCAACTGACGGAACTGCTGCTCTACA
>JAGRLQ010000323.1 GCA_020441735.1 Nitratireductor sp. | reverse complement strand
GCGTTAATCGATCTTTTATAAAAATATGAAAAATTTAACCAAGTTGAGCGCATTCTCCGCGTCAGGGATTGCGCCGCAAGTCATGTAGTTCTGCCTGTGAGGGGTTGCCGTTATGAAGAAGATGATCTGGTCCCGCCGATTTGTTGCCGCTCTTTGGGGCAGCCGGGATGGAAACATTACCGTTCAATCGGCGCTGCTCTTTGGTGCTGTCGCGCTTTCGCTGTCGGTGCTTGCCGCACCGCTTCTCAACGATGCCGCCAATCGCTATGCGGAAAACCGGGCGCTTGGCATCGACCGTGTGATGACTGGAAGTATTGAAAAATCAAAGACTTATACGGTTCGTAAAAGTGTTCTCGACAAGTAAGGCTACCGTTTACCGAGTTTGTAGAGAAAATGCGTTAACCACGTTCGTTAAGGTGGGGTTCAGGGGGCCTAAATAAGCTCTCTTTCAATCGTTGGAGTGGAAATCATGTGGCGTTTTCTCAAGAAGTTTCTCAAGAATGAAGATGCAGCGACATCAATTGAATACGCCATGATCGGCGGCCTGATTTCGATTGCCATCGTCGGCGGCGCCACGGCAATCGGCACGACCATTGGCGAGGACTACAACAATCTGGGCGACCAGTTCCA
Organism: Nitratireductor sp.; assembly: GCA_020441735.1. Taxonomy (GTDB): domain Bacteria; phylum Pseudomonadota; class Alphaproteobacteria; order Rhizobiales; family Rhizobiaceae; genus Salaquimonas. Next base: position 5,087 of record JAGRLQ010000323.1, on the reverse strand, counting down.
GAACTTCTAGGTTCCGGATTCCAGCCATTACTTCCCAGCAAGGTTTTCAGCGCCCGGTCGCCGGGCGCTTTTTCATTTTGTCTTCAGGTATTCATCCAGCCGGTGTGTCGCCGAACCCGGCTTGAGCGGCTGCTGCTGGCTGGCGGCATGTTTCCAGCCAGTGGCGAAGGTCAGCCCGGCGCTGGCCCGGATGCGGCCATCGGGTTCTCCAGCCCGTTCTCCATAGGTCTTTTCCAGCGTTGCGAGGGCAGCCCTTGGCAGCGCGGGCGCTTCTGCTGTTTGCAGTGACGTGGCTGCTGCCGCGCGAAGGTCGCCCAGCAATCGCTTCACATCGCGGTAGCGGATGACCTGCTCCTCGAAATCGGTGACCACAAGCCTGAAACCGGCCTGCTGCATCAGATTACCGATTTCACTGGTGGCATGAAAGTGCTCGATGCGGTTGGCGGCTGCGTTGCTCAGCACGGATTCGGTCTCGATCAGCGCCTGACGCAGTTCGGCCAGGAAACCCGGCGCCGGCAGGACGGCCATGAACAACCCGTCCGGGACAAGGGCATGGTTGATCTGCAACAGCATGGTCGCCAGATCGGCCATGCGCTGGAGGTCGAAGACGGAAATGACGAGGTCCACGCTTTCGGGTTCCAGCGGCAGGATTTCGGTATCATTTCTGACGTCGGGCCATGGCACCGGCTGGAAGGGGGCATCGACCGGAGCGCCCGCTTCCATGACGGCTTTGCCGATCATTTCGGCGAAGGGACCATCGAACAGCAATACGGGTTTTTCGAACCGCCGGTTGGTGACCGCCAGGCGTTCGCCGATGATCCTGGCTGCCTCGACGTGCAGAAATCCGGCATCCGGCACCGCCATCCGGGCGGCCCGGCCGATCAGTGCTTCGCGGCGGCGGGTGCGTTTCGTACTGTCCATGTGCGGTGCATAGAGCGTTTTGGCGGCGGAAGGAACCACTTGCCATGAGGCCCGTACTTGCCGCCATTTCCATTGCATGCTTTGCTTCAGGAATGCCGTTCAGTACACGCCTTGTGGGAAGCCTGACTGAGAGCCTGTTTTCCGGCCTTGCCGGACTGGCTGACCTTGCCGTGCCGCCGCAATGTCTGATGTGCGATACGCTGACTGCGGAACCCGGCGCCTGCTGCGCGCAATGCTGGCAGAAGCTCCGGTTCATTTCAGAACCTTATTGCGCCATTTCGGGGCGGCCTTTCGAATATGATCCCGGCGCTGGCGCCGTTTCGCCGGAAGTGCTGGCAGCACCGCCGCCCTACAACCGGGCGCGGGCTGCCGTCATTTACGACAGCGCCAGCAAGGGGCTGGTGACCCGGCTGAAATACGGCGACCGGCTCGATCTCGCGCCCTGGATGGCGCAGTGGATGGTGCGGGCAGGCCGTGAATTGCTGGAACCCGGCGTGATCGTTCTGCCGGTGCCCCTGCATGCGACGCGCCGCATCGGTCGGCGCTACAATCAGTCAGCGGAACTCGCACGTCATGTGGCAAAGTCCTGTGGCCTCGATTGCCGGCCCGGACTGCTCACGCGGTCCCGCAAGACACGGCAGCAGGTGGGGCTCAGCGCAAGCAAGCGCGAGCGTAATGTCGCCGGTGCCTTCCGGGTTCCGGCGCAGGCGCGTGGCGTGGTGAGGGGTAGCAATCTCCTTCTGGTCGATGATGTCTTCACCAGTGGCGCCACGGCAAATGCTGCCTGCCGGGTGCTTCTCAGGGCAGGGGCTGCCCGGGTCGATATTCTCACCTTTGCAAGAGTTGAACCCACAGCCACCGAGGCCTTATATACGGCATAACTTTCCCGGATTATCCTCACATCGGAAACTGCCATGGCCACTGTCGTCATCTATACCCGCAAGCTTTGCGGCTTCTGCACTGCGGCGAAAAGCCTGCTGTCGCGCAAGGGCGTGGCATTCCGGGAGTTCGATGCGACCTTCGACATGAAGCTGCGCCAGGAGATGATGCAGAAATCCGGCCGCACGACCTTTCCGCAGATTTTCATCGGCAATCATCACGTTGGCGGATGTGATGAATTGATGGCGCTGGAGCGGGCCGGCAAGCTTGATCCCATGCTGAAAGCCGGAGGCTGAGCAATGACTGAGGCGAAGGACACCCTGCGCATCGCCTGCATCCAGATGCGATCGGGCACCGACTTGCAAGCCAATGTACGCGCCATGGGCGAGCTGGTGGAAGAGGCGGTGGATCAGGGCGCGCAGTATGTGCAGACGCCGGAGATGACCGGACTTCTGGAAAAGAACCCGAAACGGCTGCTGGAGGTCATTGAACCGCAGGAGCGCGATCCGGCCTTTCTTGCGGCAGGCGAACTGGCGAAGCGCCACGGCATCTGGTTTCATCTGGGTTCGACAGCAATCCGCCGGCCTGAAACAGGAACGGACGGACGGGCAGCCAACCGTGGTGGCGTGTTCTCGCCGGACGGAACGCTGGTCGCCACCTATGACAAGATCCACATGTTCGACGTGGCGGTGGATGAAAACAACCGCTGGCAGGAATCGGCGCGCTATGCACCCGGCGAGCGGGCGGTAAGTGTCGATGCCGGCTTTGCCTGGATCGGGCTTTCGATCTGCTATGACATCCGCTTTCCGCAGCTCTATCGCCAGCTTGCCAAGGCGGGTGCCGGAATCCTGACCTGTCCTGCCGCCTTCACAAAGCCGACCGGCAAGGCGCATTGGGAAACCCTGTTGCGCGCGCGGGCGATCGAGAATGGCGCCTTCATGATCGCGGCAGCCCAGGGCGGCAGCCATGAGGACGGGCGCGAAACCTGGGGGCATTCCACGGTCATTGGCCCCTGGGGTGAAATCGTCGGCAGGCTCGATCACGACGAGCCCGGGGTGCTCGTCTGCGATCTCGACCTTTCAGAGGTTGAAAGCGCACGAAAGCGACTGCCGGTTCTGGAGAACGAACGCCGTTTTGCGATGACCAAAGTGTAATCCGGACAAACGCGTTCTGCCTTTACCTTGCACGCGGATATCCTGTAGAAAGCAGCGCCGCAGAAAGCTGCCATGGAAAGATACTCCCGGCGGTTCTGCAAAACCGGACGCAAGAGATGATCAAGTATTCGCTTGTTTGCAGTCATGGCCATGAATTCGAAGGCTGGTTTTCGACCGGTGAGGAATATGACCGCCTTGAAAAGAGCGGCCATCTGACCTGTGCGGTCTGCGGCGATGCCGATATTTCCAAGACGATCATGGCGCCGTCGGTGAATTCGCCGAAGAAACGCCGGAACATCCCGGTGGTTGCCGAAGGAGAAGCATCTGCCGAGCCTGCGGCGAAACCGGCTGGCGATGCCACGCTCGCCTCGCTGCCGCCGCAAATGCGTCAGGCTTTCATCGAGCAGGTGCGCGCCTTCCGCAAGCAGGTGACTGAGACGGCGGAAGATGTCGGCGACCGGTTTGCCGAGGAAGCGCGCAAGATTCACTATGGCGAGTCGGAAGAGCGCGGCATCTATGGCCGGGCCAAGGCGGAGGATGCCGCCGATCTCGCGGAGGAAGGCATTCCCGTCTATCCGCTTCCCGATCTGCCCGAAGACCGCAATTGACCGGCTGCGCCTGCGATCAATCGCGGGCGGCGAGAATCATGTAATTGACATCCATGTCGCGTGAGCGCGCCCACCGGTCGGTAAGCGGGTTGTAGAAGACTCCGGTGCGGTCGATGACGCTCATGCCGGCTTCCGCCAGCGGCTTTTCCAGTTCCGCCGGGGTGACCAGCTTCTCATACTGGTGTGTGCCGCGCGGCAGCCACCGCAGCACGTTTTCCGCCATGAATATGGCGAGCGCCTTTGCCTTCATGGTGCGGTTGATCGTGGCGACAAACATCAGTCCGCCCGGGCGGACCATGACGGCACACTTGCTCATGAACAGATCGACATCGGCGACGTGTTCAACCACTTCCATGTTGAGCACAATATCGAAGGTCTCACCGGCTTCCTGCAGCGCTTCGGCGGAAACCGCGCGGTAATCGATTTCGAGTCCGCTCTGGGCGGCGTGGACCTTTGCCACTTCGACATTGGTTTCGGAGACATCGGCGCCGACGACCTCGGCACCCAGCCGCGCCATGGGCTCGCTCAACAAGCCGCCGCCACAGCCGATATCGAGCAGGCGCAGGCCTTCAAAGCTGCGCGAATCCTTCGGATCGCGGCCAAAGCGCTCGCAAACTTTCTCCTTGATATAGGCAAGGCGGACGGGATTGAACTTGTGCAGGGGCTGGAACTTGCCCGACGGGTTCCACCATTCAGCCGCCATGGCCGAGAAACGGTCGACCTCGGCCTGGTCGATGGTGGTCGCAGGGCCGGTAGCGGGTTTTGCTTGTGCGGACATTCGTATCGTTTCCCTGATCTGCCAACTAGCCGGTTTCAGCCCGGCCTTTGCGGCGGATTGCTTGCATGCCAAACGGTTATTCAGTATGGAACCGGCGATTTCAAGACGGAGGCGTCTCCCGGGAGGCCTTCTGCTATCAGGCAAATTGTCCCGTCTGGGGCATTTTTCGGATTTTCCGGTCATGGCGCGTCTCGTGCTCAAATTCGGCGGCACTTCCGTTGCGGATCTCGAACGCATCCGCAATGTGGCACGCCATGTCAAACGCGAGGTTGATGCCGGTCACCAGGTTGCCGTGGTTGTATCCGCCATGGCGGGCAAGACCAACGAACTGGTTGCCTGGACGCGGGAAGCCTCGCCGATGCATGACGCCCGTGAATACGATGCGGTGGTTGCTTCCGGTGAGCAGGTAACGGCCGGACTGCTGGCCATCACCCTGCAGGGCATGGGTGTGGAGGCGCGCTCCTGGCTTGGCTGGCAGATTCCGATCCGCACCAACAATGCGCATGGTTCCGCCCGCATCGAGGAAATCGATGGCAGCGAGCTGATCCGCCGCTTCGATCTCGATCAGGTCGCCGTTATTGCCGGTTTTCAGGGACTGGGTCCGGACAACCGCATTGCAACGCTGGGGCGTGGCGGGTCGGACACGACCGCCGTGGCGCTTGCCGCCGCCATCAAGGCAGACCGTTGCGACATCTACACCGATGTGGATGGTGTCTACACCACCGATCCGAGGATCGAACCCAAGGC
>JAGRLQ010000322.1 GCA_020441735.1 Nitratireductor sp. | reverse complement strand
CCGCCGTTTCAAACTCCCGGCATTCCGGTAAAGGGCGAAACGGCGCTTTATCCTGTCAACCGCATCTTCTGCGTCGGCCGCAACTACGCAGCCCATGCCGCAGAGATGGGCAACGAAATCGACCGTGAGGCCCCCTTCTACTTCACCAAGGCACCGGCTGCCTTTGCGCCCTCCGGCACAAAAGCCCCCTACCCGCCGGGCACCACGAACTTCCACCACGAGATGGAACTGGCGCTTGCCATCGGCAAGCCGGTCTTCCGCGCAACCCGGGACGACGCCATGGCGGCAATCTATGGCTATGCCTGTGCGCTCGACATGACACGGCGCGACCTGCAGATTTCAGAACGCGAGAAGAAACGCCCATGGGATCTCGGCAAGGATGTTGAGAAATCCGCCATCATCGCGGAAATCACCCCGGCCGGCAGTTTCGGCAAATTCGCCAGCCAGGCGATCCGCCTCACCGTCAATGGCGAAACCCGGCAGAACGCAAGCCTCGAAGAAATGATCTGGAAAGCCGACGAGATCATCAGCCATCTGTCTGGTTTCTACCATCTGGCACCAGGCGACCTCATCCTGACCGGCACGCCTGCCGGTGTCGGGCCGGTTACCGCCGGGGACCACATCGAAGGCGGTATCGACGGGCTGGCACCGGTCGAACTGACGCTCACGGAGCCCGAATAGGCATGGGCAGCGAGCGCGTCCTCATCGCGGGCGGCGGCATTGGCGGGCTTGCCACAGCCATGGGGCTCGCCCGGCACGGCATTGCCTCTCTCGTCCTCGAAAAAGCAGCAGAACTGGGCGAGATCGGTGCCGGCATCCAGCTTGGCCCCAACGCCTTTCATGCCTTCGATTTTCTCGGTGTCGGCGATGCGGCCCGCAAGATGGCCGTCTACATCGACAGCCTGCGGCTGATGGATGCGATGAGCGGCGAGGAAATCACCGCCATTCCCCTCGGCGAGGAATTCCGCCAGCGGTTCGGCAATCCCTATGCCGTCGTCCATCGCGGCGATTTGCACGGAGTTTTCCTCAAAGCCTGCCGAGAGCATGAACGGGTTGAACTGGCTACCAGCAGCGAGGTTATCGCCTACACCCAGGATGGCAGCACCGTTACTGCCGAGCTTGCCGATGGCAGCCGCATCTCAGGTTCAGCCCTGATTGGCGCAGACGGCTTGTGGTCGAATGTGAGAAAGCAACTGGCTGGCGACGGAAAGCCGCGCGTGTCGGGCCATACAACCTACCGCTCGGTGATCCCGACGGAAGACATGCCGGAAGACCTGCGCTGGAATGCTGCAACGCTCTGGGCCGGTCCGAAATGCCACATCGTCCACTACCCCCTGTCCGGCTGGAAGGTCTTCAACCTGGTCGTCACCTATCACAACGATGCACCCGAACCCGTCGCCGGAAAGCCGGTCACCCATGAGGAGGTGCGTGTAGGCTTCGAGCACATCAACCCGGTTGCCCGCCAGATCATCGAGCGCGGCAAGGACTGGAAGCTATGGGTGCTGTGCGACCGCGATCCCATCGAGAAATGGGTGGACGGGCGCGTGGCGCTGCTGGGCGATGCGGCCCATCCGATGATGCAGTATTTCGCCCAGGGCGCCTGCATGGCGATGGAAGATGCCGTCTGCCTTTCGGCGGAACTCGCCAACACCGGCGATATTGAAAGCGCCCTTCAGGCCTATCAGCAGAAACGTTACCTGCGCACTGCAAGGGTGCAATTGCAGTCACGCGAGATCGGCAACC
>JAGRLQ010000321.1 GCA_020441735.1 Nitratireductor sp. | reverse complement strand
TTCCTGCTGCAGTTCCTCGGCAACCGCGAGTAACCGCAAGAACCCACGGTATTGAAAACGGCGCCTTTCCAGGCGCCGTTTTTGTTTGTGGCAGTGCGGCTTTTCTGCTTGATAACAAGCCGGTGAAATCCAGCGAGCAGCCTGCCTCATGTCCTTCCTGATCCGCCCCGCAGAAGAAAAAGATTTCGATGTCATCACTGCCATCTATGGCGAGGGGGTAGCCCATGGCACGGCAAGTTTCGAACTGACCGTACCGGACAGGGCCGATCTGGTCTCCCGCCATCAGGCACTGGTCTCTCAGGGCTATCCCTATCTGGTGCTGGAAGAGGGTGGCCAAGTGCAGGGTTATGCCTATGCCGGACCGTACCGGCCGCGGCCCGCCTACCGGTTCGTGGTCGAGAACTCGATCTATCTCGATGGCGGCGCACGGGGGAAGGGCTACGGCAAGGCGCTGCTCATGGAACTCATCTCGATCTGCGAGAAGGCTGGTTTCAGGCAGATGATCGCGGTGGTCGGCGACAGCGCCAATACCGGTTCCGTTGCCGTCCACAAGGCCTGTGGCTTCCGGATGGTGGGTACGTTCAAGGACATGGGCTGGAAGCACGGAAAATGGCTCGACACCGTGCTGATGCAATTGCCGCTGGGCGAGGGCGGCGGCGAACCGCCGGATGACGAAAGCCTGCCGGGGCGGATGAAGACCATCACCAAAACGACGTGAGTTTTGCCTGCTTGACAAGCCTCCATATTTCGATATTTCTAGGACTATCGAAATATGGATAATCGTCAATGGATTCTGATAGCGCTGCGGATGGTTTTACCGCCATGGGCTCGACGGCCCGGCTTGACGTGCTGCGAGCGCTGGTCAGGGCGGGGCCTGCCGGGCGGCCGGTGAGCGACATCCAGGCAACGCTGGGTATTCCCGCCTCGACGCTGACGCATCATCTCAAGGCGCTCGCCGATGCCGGGCTGATTATCCAGGAAAAGACCGGGCGCAGCATCATCAGCCGCGCCAATTACGATCAACTGGAGGCGCTGGCCGCCTTCATTCTTTCCGAGTGCTGTTCGGAGGAAGGACGCAATCATGGCTGAGATGAGGGCTGAGACGACCGGAACTGAACAGGCAAGCCCGTTGATAAGGAGCCTGCTGGCGCCGTTGCGCTCGCCCTGGGCCATCACCATCCTTGTTCCGCTGCTCGTGGCCGTTTTCGATCCTGACAGAATGGGCGCCTACACGCAGTTTGCACTCAAGGCATTCGCCGGGACCTTTCCCTTCATCCTGTTTGCCGTTGTCACGATTGCCTGGCTCAAGGCTTCGGGCGCCGAATCGCTCGTTGCCAATGCCTTCAAGGGCCGCGAGATACGGATGATCGTGCTTGCCTCGCTGTTTGGTGGGCTGGCGCCGTTCTGCTCCTGCGAAGTGATCCCGTTCATTGCCGGGCTGCTAGCGCTGGGCGCGCCATTGTCGGCGGTGATGGCGTTCTGGCTTTCCTCGCCGCTGATCGATCCGCCGACGCTGCTGATTACCGCCGCAGCGCTCGGCTGGCCGTTTGCCGTCGGCAAGGCGCTTGCCGCTGTCGGTGTCGGGCTTGCCGGAGGCTTCATCGTCAAGGGACTGATGGCGCGCGGCAGTTTTGCCGAACCGTTGCGGGAATACCGCCGCAAGGGCTGCGGTTGCGGGCCGGATCCGTTCAGCGGCAAGCCTGCATGGCGGTTCTGGAAAGAGGAGCAACGTGTCGATACCTTCCGCAGCGAGTTCCTCGACAATCTGATGTTCCTGGTGAAGTGGCTGGCGCTCGCCTATGTGCTGGAATCGCTGCTGGTCCACTATGTGCCCGCCAGTGTGATCGCGGGTGTCGTCGGTGGCGAGGGCGTGGTGCCGATCGCCATTGCTGCGCTGGTCGGTATGCCGGCCTATCTCAATTCCTATGTGGCGCCGCCGCTGCTGGCGGGCCTGATCGGGCAGGGCATGAGCGCAGGCGCGGCGATGGCCTTCATGGTGGCAGGCGCGATCAGTTCCATTCCTGCCATGGCGGCGGTGTGGTCGCTGGTCAAGGCACGGGTGTTTGCCGTGTATCTGGGACTTGGAATCGGCGGGGCAATTCTGTCCGGCATCCTGTTTCAGGCGGTGGTGTAGGGTTCGGACCCCGGCTCACACCACCCGGAGCTTGGGCCGTTTTTTCTCCAGCACCTTCAGCACGGCAGCGAGGTCGTGGCCACGCTTCAGAATGCGGCCGTCGGTTCCGGTAACGCTGTAGGCGCCCTGCTTGGCGGCAAGTTTCGGCACTTTCTCGATGCAGTGCAGCGGCAGGTCGTGGGCGCGGCGGTAAACCGAAAACACCGCGCGATCCTTCAGCATGTCGATTGAATAGTCCTTCCATTCGCCATCGGCGACCTTGAAGCCGTAGATGCGCAGGATCTGGTCGAGTTCCCTGCGGTCGAAGGAAACGATGGCTGGCTGGCTTGGCCGGCCCTTTGCCGATGCGGCATTCGATGTGGTGGTGCTGCGGTCAATCCGGACGACGTTCCCGGTTGTGGTGGTGGCGTCGCTGGCGTGAAACTCGGCATGTCCCGGCCTAGTGTCCCGCAAATCCGGATTGTCAGTCATTCAGACGCCGCTCCTCTTCCCCTCAGTCCGCCGGTTGCAACGCAACCTGTCGTTATCTTGGGTCGGTTGATGCAATTTGGCAAGAGGCCGGATCGGGTTCAGATTCCACGGTTTGGCCGCATTTCCTCCCATTTGTCGCCAAGGTCGCGGTCAATGCTCGCCTTGTTGCCTCAGACGGCCCGGCCCGGACATACTGGTTTCCAGCCCCCCCAGCCCCCAGTACTCCGGCCGGGTCCTGGCACAAAGGCGTAACCCATTCGCCAAGTTGCTGCCGGACAAGCCAAGAGCAAGAAGAGGCAACACTTCCCCGAACTGAAGGACCGGCAATGCGGTATGCATTACCGGTCTTTTCTTTTGTCCAAAATGCTTCAGATGCCCGAAATCACGCTGGCGCCGATGATCGGACCGGGCAGGCCGTCCGCTGTCCTGGTCTGCAGGATAAGGGCGCAATCGCTGAAGCCCTTCTGGCGGATATCGTCGACGGAAAACTGCAGTTCGATGCCGCCGCTACCCGCCATGCCCAGCATCTCCATCTTGCCTACAATGTTGGAGTAGGTGATGGTTTTGCCGGCGTTCTCGCCGCGTTTGATGGCCACCTTGCCTTCCGCGTTGTAATAAACCGCATATAGCGTGGCGTCCCTTGCAGCCGGCGTTCCATCAACGGCAACCCGGATGACTTCGCCATCTGCAGTAAGATCGATGGGGACCGTCAGTCCCTTGCCAGAGAGGATGAACTGGTCGGCGGCATCGGCGATGTTGGCCTTGCGGGAACCGACGAAATGGGCGCGGCCGTTGACGACGGCTTGCGGCGTGTAGACCTGCCGCTCGCCCAAGGCGCGGGCATAACGCCACTGGCGTTCGGTGTTGTCGGGGCTTGCAAACGTGTCCTTCCAGCCCAGCCGGTCCCAGTAGTCGACATGCATGGCAAGGCCGAGAATTTCCTTGCCCTGGTTGAACTCACGCAAGGCGGCATCTGCCGGCGGACAGGAAGAACAGCCTTGGCTGGTGAAGAGTTCGACAACCGCTTTCGGGGTCGTGAACTCGAGGGCGAATGCGTGGCCTGCCGAGACTGCCGAGAGGACAGCCGACAGCGCCATGGCGGCGAGGTGCCTCCTGCTGTGGCGTGTTCTGTCTATTCCGGCCCTATCGTTCATCGACCTTGTTCCGATCCGTATTTCGATCTGTATTTCCGGGCGGTGCGGGCACCGCGACCGCTTCAGTGGTCCACAAATAGGGGAAACGCCGTTCAATCAGAATTCAAATAACGGTGAGACAAAACTGGCGACGCCCCCCCATGCTCGCGCAGCACCGGCCAAAAAATCGGCTTGGCGCAATGAAAAAACAGGCAAAAAGCGCTCAAGTAAAGAAAAAGGGCGGGTTTCCCCGCCCTTCCTTATTCAATCAATTGTGAACCGCAGCCACGAACTGCTCAGGCAGCCCTGTTCAGGTTGCGCAGCACGTAGTGCAGAATACCGCCATTGTTGACGTAGCCGATTTCCTCGGCGGTATCGATGCGGCAGGT
>JAGRLQ010000320.1 GCA_020441735.1 Nitratireductor sp. | reverse complement strand
CCCGGCAAGCGAAAGATCATCAAGACCGTTGATTGCAAATTGCCCCAGCGCCAGCAGATCCTCCACCAGAATATGATCGGTGAGTTTCAACCGGTCAGCGCCTGCCGTCGGCAGCCCTTTCTCCTTCAGCTTACGGATCATTGCCCGCACGAAGCGGTCGCGTTTTCGGACCAGGATCAGGATGTCGCCACATCGGATCGGCCTGTCGCGACCAGGCAGGCGCTCGCCCTCGCTGATCCACCGGTCGATGGCATCGGCGATCCGGCCCGCCAGCCGTAACTCTGCATCGGTCGTTTGCTCCGAAGGGTCGTCGAGCCAGTTTTCCGGCTCGTTGCGCTTGGGCTTTACTTCCATCTCCCACAATGTGACATCGCCTGAATGGGAAAACCGGTTTGCCACATGACCGCTGGTCGCCGTCGCGCCCAGCCCTCTGGCATTTTCAGGCAGGGAAAACACCTGGTCCACCGCGCTCAACACTTCCGGCACGGAGCGGTAGGAAAGGCTGAGACTGTCTTCCGGCTTCACCGATTGACCGGCGGATTTCACCTTGCGCTTGAAACTCTGCTTCTGCGCCTCAAACTCGCTAACGTCCGCGCCCTGAAAGGAATAGATCGATTGCTTTTCGTCGCCGACGACAAAAAGCGTACGGGTCTCCGCGTGACTGCCCTCGCCGGCAAAGAAGTCTTCCGTGACCGCCTCGACGATCTTCCACTGCAGCGGGCTTGTATCCTGCGCCTCATCCACCAGAACATGCGATATCCCGTAGTCAAGCTTGTAGCGCACCCAGGCACCGATCCCGTCGCGCGACAGAAGGTTGAACGTTCTGGCGATGAGATCGTCGAAATCGAGCCTGCCCCGGCTGTGCTTGAGATGGCCGTATTCGGAAAGGATCGCCTCGGCGATGACGAACAGCGCCTCACTCGCCCTCAGCACGTCCAGTGTGCGCAGGCGGTGATATTGCTCCTTTACCAGCAGCCCTTCCTGCGCCAGCAGTTCGGCCTGAGCTGGTTCGGTTTTCAGAAAGGATGCGTGAACCAGCGACGGCCTCGGCGTATCCTTGTCCTTGAGAAAAACTTTCCGGCGGACATCGAAAACGGCTTCGGCATCGTCCGATGACAGGACCGTTTCCAGCCGGTCGGCGAGTTCGTCATATCTTGCCAACCCTTTTGCTGTCGCCAGTGACTGAAGCTCCTGTAGCTGGTCTTTGCTATAGCTCGTTTCGGACAAGAAACTTTCAAGTAGCACCTGGCGGTCTGTGCTGCGAGAGAGATTTGCCTCTTCCCAGAGAGGCGCCATCGCCGTTTCGATGGTCCCGCCACCGCCCTCGATCCAGCGCTGAAACACGTGGCTTTGGGAAAGTAATACTCGAATCGCTTCTTCGATGGCATCGTCGCCGGCAAAGGTCCGGATGGTTGAAAACGCATCGGCGAGTTCTCCCCGCCCGGGCAGATATCCGGCGGCAGGACCCTGCCCGAGACCGGCGAGTTCGACCCGCTGCCGGGCTTCGGCGATACAGGCTGCCTGCTCCAGTTCATCCATAAGCTGGAAATGGCCCGGCACATTGGCTTCCAGCGCAAACTGGTGCAGCAGCGATTCGCAGAAGGCGTGAATGGTCTGGATGCGCAGCCCGCCCGGCGTGTCGAGTGAGAGGGCAAAGAGCTTGCGCGCCCGCGCCAGTTCGTGCCGGTCCGGTGGACGCCCCAGCAGGGCTGCGGCTTCCGCCGAAAGGGCTTCCCGGTCCATCACGCTCCACTTGCCGAGGATTTCGAACACCCGGTTCGACATCTCGGCGGCAGCAGCCTTGGTAAAGGTCAGGCAGAGAAGCTCCGATGGCCGGCTTCCTTCCAGCAGAAGCCGGATCACCCGGCGCGAAAGAAGGTAGGTCTTGCCCGAACCTGCATTGGCGGAAACCCAGAGACTGCTCTGCGGGTCCGTTGCACGCGCCAGTTTCGCATCGGCATAACTTCTGCGCGACTCAGCGTCTCCCGGAATTATGGTGTTGTCGTTTGCCGGGCCGCTCATTCGCCATCTCCGCCGTCATCGGCGCCGATCGACCATTCCTTGACCCGCGCCAGATGATCGTAATCGCCGGGATAGCTCTGGTTGGGAACCGGGGCGCGTTGCGAAACATAGGGCGTTTCGGGCTTTGCAAAGGCGGCGATGTATCCGGCAAGTTCGCCATAGGCCTTTTCGGCCAGATCGGCGGCGGAAAGGTCCTGCCTGGAGGTGATGTCGTCGATCTTGAAGGCGCTCCCCTCCCGCAGTCGGACATGAAGAAGACTGGCAACCTCGCCTTTTGCAACGCCGTCGAAAGCCCCGCGGGCAGCAAGCGCGCCCTCGAGCGCCAGTTGTGGCGAAAGGGTTCGGGCCTCCTTGTTCGATGGCCGTGCGCCGGTCTTGTAGTCGACGACCGTGAGCGCCCCGTCATGATGGATGTCAATGCGGTCGGCCCGGCCCCTGAGGCAGAAGCCGGTACCGGCGATTTCCGTACCTGCAACGACGTCGGTTTCACAATGGCTATGGGAAATTGTCTGGTGGCGGTCGATCTCCCAGTCCACGAAGCCTGTCGCAATCTGTCCGAACCGCTGTTTCCAGCTCGCCGCGATCTCCACCGGCAGGGGTTCAGCTTCGAGCCTCCTGGCGGTGAGTTCTGCAAGCCGCTCCAGTGCTGCATCACGTTGTTCTTCCCCAAGCGGCCCCCGCCAGCCCGAAATGAAATCGGCAACAATGTCGTGATAGACCGTGCCACGCTGGGCAGCATCCGACAGGGGTATCAGTGGCGGCAGGGGAAAAAGCCCGAGAACGTGTTTGGCGTGGATCGCATAGGGATCGCGTATCCAGGTTTCGATCTCGGTGATCGAAAGGCTTTTGGGCCGCGCATCAACCGGTGGCGCATAGCTGGCACGTGGCGCCGGCTTCGGTGGCCCCTCAGCAGCGTCAACAAGCCCTGCGCAAGCGAGATAGTAATCGCCGCGGGCACAAAGCGGCTTGCATTGTTCTTCACCCAGATAGGTCATCAACCGCTGCAGCCAGCGCGATGCAATGGCCGGGCTGCCGCCCACGCGTCCGGCCCGTGAATAGATGACCTTCGGAGCGCCGGAAATCTGGCTGAAATCGTGGGCGGCAAGACCGATGCGCCGCTCGGGCAGGGGCAAGGACAGGGCGGACCGCATCGGCCGGTTGAGGAAGGGATCGTTGCTGGCGGTTGAAGGCCAGGTACCTTCGTTGAGACCGCCCAGGATCACTACGTCGTGGTGCTGCAAGCGTGCTTCCAACGCGCCATAGATGTGTAGCCGGGGGTGGCTGCGGCCAGCCCGCCTTGTGCGAAGCGGCGCTATAAGCGCATCGAATACGGCCGCCATCTGAACGGCAGGAAAGGCAAAACCTGTTTCCTCCTGATCAGCCATGGCATCAAGGAAGCTTCCGAGTTCCTCTCCGCCTGTTTCACCAAAGACACTGCTCTCACCCTGCGCATCCGATGTGCAGGCGATTACGGCTTTCAGCAGACTTTCGCAGAAAAGCGCCGCCGGGATTTCCTCTGCACGGTCGGAAAGTGCACACAAGGGCTGCAAGGCGGCATCAATCCGCCCGGCCAGGTCGACGAGGTGTTCCCAGCCGTCTTCCTCGAGGCCGCGCAGCGTGCCGGGCGCGTACCGGGAATGTTTCACCTGTTCCCGTGCCTCCGCCGCAACCGCTGCCCAGCACCCAGCATCCGGCTTCCGTGCTGAAAACCGAAACAGAGCCAGCTCCAGCAATTCGCATGCTGGCTGCTCTTCTCCGTTGAACAGCAGTGCATCCTTTGCAAAGGCGGCCATTGCAACCGGATCGGTATCATTGCCGGCGCTGCGGATCATGTTCTTCACAAACCGTGCAAGCGCGGTATTGGCGAGCGCCTGACCCGCGCTGTCGTCGATCTCGATGCCGAAACGCTCCAATTCGGCAGAAACCCGGCGGGCAAGCTCCCGGTCGGGCGTGACCAGCGCGGCGCTTTGCGCCGGGTTTTCGACCGCTTGCCGCAGGGCGAGGGCGATAGTCAGCGCTTCCTGGCGTTCATTGGCCGCTTCCACAATGGTGACGCCGTCAAAGGCTTCCCGTATCGCGTTTCCATCATACGCCGCACGACTTTCCACCCAGGAAGCTGAGGCATCGGCGGGAAGCAGGGCTGCCTGAATAACGGCTTCACGAACAGCTTTAGCCTCACCCGCCTTTCCCAATGTATTTACCTGATCGTGCCGTATCCGTAACGTTTTCAGCAGGCGGCACAATCCGAACTGAGCATGGGTACTCGTCACACTCTCCCGACCGCGCTCCTCATTGTCCTGCAATTGCCGGATAATTTCCTCTGGCAAATTAATATCAAGGCCTGGTAGTACAACGGCACCATTCGGCAATTTCGCGATGGCGGCCAGCAGCCGGCTGGTTGACGGTATGGAGCCGGTGGTGCCGGCCGCGATCACCAGCCCTTTTGGCGGGTTTTCTTCCAATGCGCGGATTCGTATATCGGCGAGATCGGCTCGGTGGCGGGCAGGGTTGACGAGGCCAAGTTCGTCAAGATGTTCCGGCCACGCTTGCATGACGATGTCGAGAAAAGCCTGCGTGATCTGCCACCACTCTGCATGCTCCTGCGGCAGCACATCACAAATGGCCCGCCAGTCGGCCTCCTCGGTTTCCACCTGGTCCATCAACCGTGCCAGATCTTCGGCAAGCCACAACGCATCGGCGGCCGACGCTGGCAGGACGATCTGTTCTTCTCCATACCGTGCATGTGCAGCCGGTGTCAGCGACTTGACCCATTGCTGTGTCAGGCGTGCCAGCACCAGCTTTCGCTGCAGCGTGTCCACAGGTTCGGCGGTTTCCAGCGAAAAGCCGGACAGGTCGAAGTCAGCAGAAAGGCCGGCCAGGAACTCCGTCTCGTCCGGATCCCCCAGCGTGGCAATTCTCGGCAGGACGATACTCGGATTGCCGGTCATTTCCCGGGCGGCATCAAGCAGTGCCACGCCGAAACT
This sequence comes from Nitratireductor sp., assembly GCA_020441735.1. Taxonomy (GTDB): domain Bacteria; phylum Pseudomonadota; class Alphaproteobacteria; order Rhizobiales; family Rhizobiaceae; genus Salaquimonas. The sequence continues at coordinate 5,781 of JAGRLQ010000320.1, read as the reverse complement.
GCGCGCCGCGCGCCGGGTTGGGAGAAAAACCACACTGTCAGCCAGTGCAAAGGGATGTTCCAGCGGATCGAGCCCCTCTGCCACAGCACCCGAAAGCATGGCGCGTGCCAGCGTCGGCAGAAACGGCTGCGATGGCGCGATCGTGAAAATCCTGTCCGCCGACTTTCGGCTACCGGTCACTTCTCCGCTGTTCCCGTTACTGGCTGGCATGGATGTTCCAGGCTGATTGATTCTGTTCAATCAGCTTGGCATGCCGGGTGACAAACGCAAAGCGGGTGGAAAGTCTGCTCTACGGCTTCCGGGAAAGGATCAGGCCGCGCTTCGGGCGATGGCGGTTTCTGCCTCGCCGATTGATTCCGGCGTTCCCACATGCAGCCACAAGCCGTCGAGCCGCATGCCGTAAAGCCTGCCGGCTTCAGCCGCCCGGTCAAACAGCAGGTTGAGCGAGAATGGCCCGTCCGGCGTATTATCAAAAACGCGTGGATGAAAGATCGCTGCGCCGCAATAGGCAAAGGCCGCAATCTTGCGCTCTTTGCGCCGTGAAAGCCGGCCCTGGGCGTCCATGTCGAAGTCGCCGCTGCCCTGATAGCCGACAGCCTGCGGCATGCCGCTCAACAGCAGCAGGAAGTCCATTTTCGAGTCATCCCACTGCCGTGCCATGGCCGGAAGATTGGGGCAGACCCCCTCCAGCCAGAAGGAATCGGCATTGAGCAGGAAGGCGGGCTCATCGGCCAGATGGCCGAGCGCCTTCTTGACGCCACCACCGGAGTCCATCAGGCGGCCGCGCTCGTCGGAAATGGTCACCGCCGGAGCCTTGCGTCCGGCAAGATGCGTTTCGAGCTGATCGGCGAGATGATGGACATTGACCACCGCCGTTTCGACATCGGCTCGTGCCAGCGCGTCCAGGCTGTGATCGATCAGCGCCTTGCCGCACACTTTCACCAGTGGTTTCGGTGTCTGGTCGGTAATCGGCTTCATCCGCATGCCGAGCCCGGCGGCGAGCACCATGCCCTGCCGGACGGCCGGTCCACCTGCCTGATTGCCATCGTTGAATTCTGTTTCATGCTGCGTCATGTCGGTTTTTCAACCCTTGTACTTTCACCGCAATTCCGCGGTCTTGACGTTGTGTCTCTGGTTTACGGCTGCACGTTTCATCATTTCTTGTGTCATGGCCGTGACAATCGCTTCTCTCTCATGCGGAGCCGGTTTTGCCGAACATCCCCTCAAACCATTGCCGGTAATCTGCAAGGACCGGGTGGACAAAACTGCGAGCCAAGTAGTCCTGCAAGCGGGGTAGATGGCGAAGATAGCCGGGCTTGCCGTCGCGTTCGTCCAGGCGAACGAAAATGCCAAGGATCTTGGTCGAGCGTTGGGCCGCCATGATGGCGTAATCCTGCCGGAACGTTGTCTCGTCGAAATCCCCGCCAGCCCGCCTAAGGCGGCAATAGTGTTCAAGCAGTTCGGTTTCCAGCGCCACATCGACATCGACCCGGGCATCCTGTGCCAGTGAGGCGAGATCATAGGCCGACGGCCCTACTACGGCATCCTGGAAATCGATCAGGCCAACGCGGTCGCTGCCTTGCCGGTCATCGCGCCAGATGATGTTGGGCGAATGAAAGTCCCGCATGCACAGCCGCTTCTCGCTGCTTTGAAGCCGATCGATCAGCGCGTTCCAGATGGCCTGAAATTCATTCCGTTCCGGCGCTGTCGCCGGCCGGCCGCGAAAGCGGGGAAGATACCAGTCGATCAGTAGTTCCGCTTCGATCAGCATGGCCTCGCGATCATAGGCAGGCACATGGTGAACCGTGCCGTTTTCAAGCCTCTGGTCCGTGACTACAGCCTTCTGGTGAAATGCCGACAGCACTGCTGCGCTGGCAAGATAGCGCTCGGGAATGGGCTTTCGGGCTTCATCGATAATCAGCCCTTTGCCCAGGTTTTCCAGCAGGATAAGCCCGGCATCAAGGTCGCTGGCGTAAAGGTGTGGCACGGCAAGGCCGGCCTTTTCCAGTATTGCCGCGACACCGGCAAAGGCGCTCACATCTTCGGCCAGATGGGCGATCTGGCTGTAGGGCTTGCCGTCGCGGATCACCGGCCCGTCGGGCTGCCGCGGCGCGTTCATCAGAATACGGACTTCACCGTCACGCACTACGGTTTCATAGGAGCGTGTCGAGGCGTCTCCCTGAAGCCGGGTCCGGAGGACACCTTTTCCCCAGTGAGCATCAAGAAAGGACCGGATCGCCAGGCTGCGGTTGATCGCGGCGACCGCTTCCGCCTTGCCGGTGATTTCGATGGAACGGTGTTCGGGTTCGCCGTTCAGCGGCTCGGCGATGGTAATTTCCACATCGGGGGGTGCCAGCTCGTTGCCGCCATTCTGCGGCCACTCGACAATGGCGAGCATATCCTGTTCCGGCGAGGTCAGACCCAATTCGCCGCATTCGGAAGGATCGGTGACGCGATAGAGATCGGCATGGACAATCTCGCCGCCGCCATTGCCCGGCGAAGCCGTGTAGATCTGAACGAGGGAGAAGGTCGGGCTCGGCACGTCCAGCGCCGCATCATTGCAAAGTTGCCGGATCATGGCGCGTGCGAGAACGGACTTTCCGCTACCCAGATCGCCCCTCAGATGGATTACCCCGCTGCTAATCGCCATGGCGATATCGCAGCCAAGTTGTATGGTTTCGCCTTCCGAGGCAGTTGAGAGATGTAATCCAGTTTGCTGCAAATCGCTTACGACCTCACGCGAAACAGTAAAGGTTTCCAGTGGAAAAGATATGGTAGGCGAGACTGGCTCGGTGTCGCTGCCCCACATCGCTATTCCGCTGCCTGTCGGCTGGGAACCGGCTTATAGGGGAAAACGCAGACAAACCGGGCTCCCCGCTTCTTGCCCTGTTCAATACGAACTTCGCCGCCATGAAGTTCAACCAGGCTGCGGACGATCGCAAGTCCAAGTCCCGCGCCGCGCTTCTGTCCATCACCGCTTTCGAACCGTTCGAAGACGGTCGAGAGCTTGTTTTCAGGAACGCCCGGCCCTTCATCCTGCACGCTCAGTTCCACCGCGTCATCCTGCTTGCGAACCTCGACACAGACAGTCGAACCGTCGGGAGCGGCCTCGATCGCATTGGCCAGCAGATTGTGGAGGACTTGCCGGATTCGCGCCTGATCGCCGATCATGCCCTCGGTCGCAGGATCGACGAAAACACCCGTTTTCAAACGGAAGCGCTTAAGGTTCTCCGCCTGCATGGCGATGCATTCCTCGATGACTGTCTCGAAGTTCACCGCATCGAGATCGAGCACCATGGCCCCGGCATCGATGGTGGCGAGATCGAGAACATCGTCGATCAGCGTCTTGAGCACATCGGAGGATTGCGAGATATACTCAAGATATTCCTTCTGTTTTGCGTTCAGCTTGCCGGGCATGTCGCTCGACAGGATCTCGGCAAATCCGGCGATGCTGGTCAGCGGCGCCCGCAATTCATAAGAAACGTGCTGCAGGAAGCGGTTCTTCAGCGCGCCGGATTCTTCCAGCGCATCGTTGCGCTCCTTCAAGGCCCGCTCCACATTGGCCGCAGCCGTCATGTCTGCAAAGGTCAGCATGGACTGGCCGGCGGGAAGATGCACGAGATTGTAGTCGAGGATCATGCCGGTATTGAGATCGAGCCGGTCGAGAAGGTCATCCTGGTTTTCCCGCACCCCGGTAATTTCCAGCCGCAGATGTTCCCACTTCTCCGGATCATCCAGGTAAGGCTCGATACGGGCTGAAAGTTCATTGACATGCTGGCCTTCGATATCCTCGGGCTTTTCAACCCCCCAGAGGGTGAGGAAGGCCGGATTGGTCAGCCGCACCTTGCCGTCGGAACCGAACACGGCAACAGCTTCCGTCAGGTGGTCCAGGGTTTCGCCCTGCATGCGCATCAGCGAGTTGTAGTTGCTCCTCAGCGCCAGTTCCTCGGTGACGTTTTCAAACACCCAACTCGTGCCGCCCTGGTTCTGCGGGTTGATGATGACGCGCAGAGTCCGGCCATCGGGCAGGTGCCAGGAATCATCTTTCGTATCGGTGGACTGGTAGGTGGAAAGCAGGCTTTCCTTCCATTTTCGCCAGTCGGGCGTTTCCGGCAGCTTCCGGTTGGAGCGCAGCATTTCCAGCAGGTCGCTGTTGGAGGGATGATCTTCAAGATCGGCCGCGGACAGTTCCCACAACTGCTGGAAGGCGGAATTGTGGAACTGGAGCTTTTGCTGGGAGTCGAAGATGGCGATTGCCGTCGCCAGATGGTCGAAGGTCTGCTCATGGCTGGCAATGGTGTGCTTGAGCGTCGCCCTTACGGCATCCACATCGCTGCGGTCGATGGCAATCCCGGCCGTTCCGTTCTCATTGGCAGCACAGGAAGCCTCCATCATCCGGCGGTCACCGGCAACTACCGCCGGCAACTGACCATGGAAATGGCTGTCTTCATCCAGCGCCGACTGAATGATCTGGCGCTCCTTGCTGTCGAACAATGGCCGGTTTTCCTCGATGGCCCTTTCCGGGTCATCCAGATCGACGGCTTTGGCATAGGCTGGATTGGCGTAAACCAGCTTGCCGTCCCGTCCCGATACCCAGAAAGCTTCAGGCAGTTTTTCCAGCAGCGCATCCAGCAGGGAGAACCGCCTGCCCAACCTGTCATGCTCGGCCTCGAGCCGGGCCAGTTCCGAGCGCATGCTGTCAAGTGGCAGGAAACGTACAAAAGCGTGGCCGCCGGAAACACGGCCCTGCGCCTCGAACATGCTTTCCTTCACGGTTTCCAGGCTGATGTTGAACTGGTTGCCGTCTTCGCGCAGCGCAGCGATGGCTGCTTCGAGCCTGGCCGCACTGTCTCCCTTGAGCCAGCTACCGAAGGCCAGAAACCGTTCCGCTTCTGAAGGCGCATCTTCCGACTGGGCAAGCTGTCCGATCACCTTCGGTCTTTCAGCGGAATTATCCCAGACGACGATGCGCTGATCCTTGACCTCGACCAGCGCCGAAAGCCGGTCCCGGTCAGCCCGCAGGCTGGCGAAATTTGCCCGCAGCTTGATGTTTTCCTCGCCGGTGCGGGCCCGTTCGCGGATCAGCCAGAAGGCGGACAACAAGGCAAAGGACAATGCCCCGCCGAAAATCGCCAGTGGCAGGACGGAGGTTTGATCGATGATGACGGGGGCTGCTGCTGCACTGCCGGGCAAGGCTGTAAAGCCGGCCAGCATGCTGCCGTACTTGGCGGCAAGCGGGACCGACAGCGCGCTGCTTGACCGCAAGGCACGCCTCAACCTTCCCAGTCGTGATGCAACGCCGGTGACACCCGCAGCGCTGGCGGGTCCTCGTAATCGGGTTTCCCCAGGCATGTCCGGGTCCTCTGCCGCTTGGTTCCCTAGACCGCCCTGCCGAATTTCCCGGTTTTTGTCCGGGTTTCTTTATGATTCGCTCCACATTACAACATTTGGCGAATCGCCCGGAAGCAAAAAAAGGCCGCTGACAAAGCCCTGAAGATTTGTCAATGGCAAAACCACAATATCTTGTGGGCAAAGATAGGAATATTAATACCGGTAGTGTTCCGGCTTGAAAGGCCCTTCCGGCGTAACACCGATATAATCGGCCTGGTCGTCGGAAAGACGGGTCAGTTTCACGCCGATCTTGTCGAGATGCAGCCGCGCCACCTTCTCATCGAGGTGTTTAGGCAGGATATAAACCTGGTTTTCGTATTCCCCGCCCTTGGTCCACAACTCGATCTGCGCCAGCACCTGATTGGTGAAGGATGCCGACATCACGAAGCT
>JAGRLQ010000319.1 GCA_020441735.1 Nitratireductor sp. | reverse complement strand
ATATGCGGGGTGGAACGATAGTTGCGTTCCAGCCTGATGACGGTGGCGCCCGGAAAGTCCTTTTCGAAGCGCAGGATGTTTTCCACCTCGGCACCTCGCTAGCCATAGATCGACTGATCGTCATCGCCGACGCAGCAGATGTTGGGCGGGATATTGTTTTCTCGCTCCAAACCGCCTTCGGCGATGTCGCTCCGCTGCGCGGCTCGCTCTTCGCTCGCTGTGGCACCCCCAGCCGCCGAAGAGGCGGTCGGCGCTACTGCGCCGCCCCCGCGGAGCGGACGCGAAGCGTCTTGCGTGAGCGAGTTAGTCCTCCTCTGCGCCAGCAGTCTCAACCATAGATACTGCGCGACGTTGGTGTCCTGGTATTCGTCGACCAGCATGAACCTGAAGCGGTTCTGGTATTCCGCCAGCACATCGGGGTTTTCCCGGAACAGACGGATATTCTCGACCAGCAGGTCACCGAAATCGACGGCATTGAGAACCTTCAACCGCTCCTGATACAGCCGGTAGAGTTCGCGGCCCCTTCCATCGGCAAAGGAGCGGGCATCGCCCTCGGAAATCTGGTCCGGCAACAGCCCCTTGTTTTTCCACTGGTCGATGAGGCCGGCAAACACCCGTGGCGGCCAGCGCTTGTCATCAATGCCTTCAGCGCGAATGATCTGCTTCAGCAGCCGGATCTGATCATCGGTGTCGAGGATCGTGAAGGAGGATTTCAACCCGACGAGTTCGGCGTGACGGCGCAGGATCTTGGCGGCGATGGAGTGAAACGTGCCGAGCCAGGGCATGCCTTCCACCTGCTCGCCCACATAGCGCCCGATGCGCTCCTTCATCTCGCGGGCTGCCTTGTTGGTAAAGGTAACGGCAAGGATTTGCGATGGCCAAGCCTGCCCGGTGGCGAGAATATGCGCGATGCGCGTCGTCAGTACTCGCGTCTTGCCGGTTCCCGCGCCTGCCAGCACCAGCAGCGGGCCATGCAGTGTTTCCACCGCCTCGCGCTGCTCTGGGTTGAGACCCTCCAGATAGGTCGCCGGTTTCGCCTGACGGGAGGCCAATGCACGCGCGGCAATACCGCCCGGCTGCCCGCCTGACGGGGCATCGGCAGCGCTTCTTGCAGGCTCGATCTGATGAGCGGGTTTCGTGGGTTCCGGCATTTGCCGGAATGTAGCGATTCGGTGTGAAATTGAAAGTGGCGGTTGGGGCTTTAGAGCGTGTCACGCTCTACCGCCACACCCGCGTCTCTCCCGCCCGCATGACAGTTGCCTTCAGGCCCGCTGCGCGGCCTGCCGCAAGAAAGTGCTTCTTCTGGTCGATGGATTTATCCTGCGACAGGGGGAAAGTGCCCCAATGCATGGCGATGGCTTCTTTTGCGCCCACGGCAGCCGCCAGTTCCATCGCTTCCCGCGGGTTGACGTGAAACGGCTTTTCGAAGTCCCGTGGCGCCCAGGCCCCTGCCGGCACCAGCGCAATGTCAGCCGGCCCGGCCCGCTGCCGGATTTCGGCAAAAAAGTCGCCCGCGCCGGTATCGCCGGAGAAATACAGGCGGTGCTTGCCGAGGTCGAGCCGGTAGCCGTTCCAGTGGGAGAAATTGATCGGCCAGGGAAGCCGCCGCACGCCGTGTACGGCCGAAACGGCAGTGATCCGGTTGTCCTTCAGCGTCCGCGTCTCATACCACGGCAGTTCCAGTATGCTGCCGGACCCATAGCCCATGCTGGCGGCAATCGGCGCCGTACCCGCCGGCACGATCAGCAGCACGTCCGGAAAGCGCTTGCGCAAGCCGATGAGGGTTTGCCGGTCCATGTGATCGTAATCGGCATGGGAGACGATGATGGCATCAAGCCGGTCGATGATGGCGGGATCGGGCCGCACCGGTGCCATGCGGCGAATGCCGAAAGGGGCAGGTCCGCTCTTTTCCGAAAAGATCGGGTCGGTGAGAATTGCCAGCCCGTGGGCACGAATGAGAAAGCTCGCATGGCCAAACCAGGTGATTGCCAGCCCGCCGCGGTCTGCCGCATGTGCGCCTGACGCAAACTGGCGCCTCGCTTCCGCTTCCGCCAGCACATGGCCGGGCGGTAGCGGATTGTCCCGTGCAAAGGCACCTTTCGAAAGCTCCTTCAGGTGGTTGGCCCAGGGTTTTGCGCCTGGGTAGTTGGTGTGGCGTGCGCCGGTATTGGTGTAACGCCAGCCCGGGGGCCGGTTCCATGCAACCGGTGAAAGATTTACCGTCGACTGGGCCTGCCCCGCGATTGGTTGCTCTTGCAGTGTGGTGGAACAGCCGGCTGGGAGCAGGCAGGCGATTGCCAGACATGCCAAAGCGATGCTTCGCAGGGCTCCCTGCATGAAATGCGGCATTTTCCCCGGCCCCTTTGAGCTCCCGCATCAAGAACTATACGGGTTGGAAGGCGTTGAAAAGCCCTGCTTTCCATCCGTTTCGCCGCACCGTACAGGCCGTCAGGCCGGGTCAGGAATTCAACATCCTTAACGCGCAATTAACCTTTGTGGCGCAGTCTTCTTTGCGCCCCGAATGGTTATTGGCAGGGACCTGACCATGAAACACAACCGCAGATTTTCCCAGCGGCGCGCCGGAATGCGCCTTGGCGCCATGACAGCCGTCATGGCTTTCGCTCTTGCAGTGCCGTTGTCCGGTGCTGTGGCCGCGCCCTATGTGGTGCCGGTGCCGCATCTCACGCTCATTGCCGATAGCAAGGCCAGCGATCAGCCCCAGCCCCATGCGGGCGAAGTCGATCCCGTCATCACCGGGAAAACGGTTGGTGCCGGTCAGCGCACTGAATGGGAACGCAAGCGCAAGAAGTTTCTCGAATGCGGTCTGTGCGGCAAAGAGCAGGCTTTCCCGGAAGACCTCTAGAGCAAGTTCGGCTTGCCGGAATCGGCATTCCCAAATACGTCAGAAAACTCAGCTCTTTGCGAAGAGCCGTCGTTTCAACGAAAGGCGAAGCGATCCGGGCTATTCTGAACGCTGTATGCTTGCGACCACCGAGCGGCTGTCGAGAATGTCCTCCCAGCGGCCGGAGTGGCGCGCTGCCACCCGCTTGAGAAACTTGTAGCCGGTCTTGTCCCAGCGGCGCACCTCATCGACCAGATTGTCGAGTACGAAATCGCCCCGGTCGGTGCGGACCGTCAGCACCGCATGTCCCTCACCATCGGGCTGCAGCACAACGGTCGCCAGCAGATCTGAAGCCGGCCAGCCCTGATCCATCAGCGCCTTGCGCTTCATCAGAACATAATCCTCGCAGTCGCCATAGAAGGTCGCCTGATCCGGCAGATGCCAGTACTCCTCCATGCCGTAAATTTCCTGATCGCTGCGCGGCTCGATCGCCTGGTTTGAAGCGATATTGGCCGAGATCATCTGCTGCCAGCGCTCGCGGGTCAGCCGCATCGGTTTTGACGACCAGCTTTGGATGGAACAATCCTTGCGGTGGTTGCGGCAATATTCGTAGTGACCGATTGGCTGGGTGGTAAGCTGCCCGACATGCTGGAAAGGGTCGCCGGCTTTGGCTGAGCCCGCAGGCACCAGCACCGCGGCCATGGCAAGCAGTGCAACCGTCTGCAGGCTGGATACGGTGCTCAACCGCGCATCCTGACGGGCTCGACTGAAGCCGCCATGCACCGCATTGGCTGAAATGCGTTTCCCTCTACCCAGCACCGCCGGAACCCCGCAATGGTTAACCGTTTGTTAACCAAGCCGATGTCCGGAAAAG
>JAGRLQ010000318.1 GCA_020441735.1 Nitratireductor sp. | reverse complement strand
TCTGCTGGCCCTGGATCATGTCCATTGCCTTGATCAACTCCTTCGGCCCGGCCGCATAGCCAATGCGCCAGCCGGTCATCGCATAGGCTTTCGACACGCCGTTCATGGTGAGCGTGCGGTCATAAAGCGAAGGCTCGATCTGGGCAGGCGTGGTGAATTTGAAATCGCCGTAGCAAAGATGCTCATACATGTCGTCGGTAAGCACCCAGACGTGATCATGCCGCATCAGCACGTCGGTCAGCGCTTTCAGCTCGTCATGGCTGTAGGCGGCCCCTGAAGGGTTGGAAGGAGAGTTGAAGATCAGCCATTTGGTCTTTGGCGTGATCGCCGCTTCCAATGCCTCAGGCGTCAGCTTGAAATTGTCCTCGATGGAGGTTTCGACGAAAACCGGCTCTCCGCCGCAGATCGAAACCATTTCGGGATAGCTGACCCAGTAGGGTGCGGGAATGACAACCTCGTCCCCCGGATTGAGGGTCGCCATGAAGGCATTGAACAGAATCTGCTTGCCGCCAGTGCCGACAATCGTCTGATCGGGGGCATAGTCGAGCCCGTTCTCCCGCTTGAACTTGGCGGCAATTGCCTGGCGCAGTTCGGGAATACCACTGACCGGCGTGTATTTGGTCTTGCCTTCGGCAATGGCCTTGTTGGCGGCTGCCTTGATGTTGTCCGGCGTATCGAAGTCGGGCTCTCCCGCGCCGAGGCCGATGACGTCCCGGCCGGCAGCCTTCAACTCACGCGCCTTCTGGGAAACGGCGATGGTGGCAGACGGTTTTACACGCGAAAGAATGTCGGCAAGAAAAGCCATGACGGACTCCGGTTGTCAGGTAAAAAGGCGCCGAACTGATAGGACTCATGCCGGTGGAATGCAAGCGAAAGCACGGGGTTTGCGGCTCTTGCAGAGGATTTTCCAGTACAACGTGCCAATAGGCCGTCGCGGGGTCAGTCCGTAAAGACGTTCGCCATCAGCCACCGGTCGATACCAAGCAGGTTTTCGAGCCGCCCGGTCAGATAATCCGCACAGTCCGGGGTGAAGATCGCATCGTCATAGGCCTCGTTGCGATTGCGCACGACAATGCCCTTCTGCCGCACCAGTTTTTCAACCGCTTCCGGCACTTCCAGACCGGCGGGCACGCGCTTCAGCGCAGGCGCCTCCAGATGACAACCAGCCGCTTTCGCTGCCTCAAGCACAGCTTCAAGCTCCTTTCGCTTGCGATCGTCGACAACCGCCTCGCGATAGCGGGCAAGCTGTTCCTTTTCAAAGCTCCAATAGCCTGCGCCCATTCCAAGGCCACCGGGCGAGAAGATCAGATGCAGGCCAGGCGAGCGCATCGGATGATCGCCTGCACAGAAGATCAGGTGCAGATAGGTGTAATAGGGTGTCTTGTCCTTGGAGAACCGCGTATCGCGATGGATGCGCCGCAACGACTGGTTGACCTTGGCAACCGCCTTGTGCGGCGGGTTCATCGCCGCAAGCCGGGGCGCAAGATCTTCAATCAGCGCCAGACAGGGTTCGGCAGCAAGGGTTTCATACCGACTGCGGTTTTCTTCGAACCAGTCGCGATTGTTGTTATCCGCCAGTTCGGCGAGAAACCCCGGCAGCGATTTCGGAATGCCCTCGAACGTCACGCTTGCCTCCAACAAAAAACCCCCCGGCGCAAACCGGAGGGTTCCAATTCAAGATGCCACAACCAACTTAGTAGGGCGTGTAGCAAACTCTCAAGCGGCCATCATAGCCGACGAACGTGTTGGTTTGCGGATTGTAGCTGTTCGGGGCGCGGCGGTAGCACTCCTGATAGTGCGCCTGGCTGAAGCCCTGAACCACCGGAGCCGGCTGAACGTAGACAGGTGCCGGCTGCTGCACGATAACCTGCTGCTGGCGCGGGCGGGTCAGTGCGCCGACAATGCCCAGACCGACGCCAACGCCGATACCGGTTGCAAGTCCCTTGTGCCACTGTTTGTGAATGGCGGCGGCAGGCTGCGTGGATGCGGCAAGCGGAACCGTTGCCAGCATGGCAACCGCCATAATAGCGGTAACTGCTTTCTTCATGAGTTTCTCCTCTCGGTCGGGTGCCATACGCACCGGTTTTGACGCTCGCATCTGCGAGATAGCCCAAAATACCAGGCCGCCCCCAACCCAGATGTGACTTCAATCACACTTTGATCTTAGACTGACAATCCTCCGGTTACAAGCAAGCTTGTCAATTTGTGAACTTTCAATAGCAACAGGATTAACGGGCCCCAAAGCCAGTGCCGAAAGGAAAAATGCAGAGAATTTTGTTAGCGTGGCTTAACCAGTTTCGAAGTTTCAGCCCGCAATTGCGTCCCGTTTAACAATATGTCGCCAGCCCGGTGTTACCGTTACCGCGTTAGTAGTGGGTAGTGGGCGAAATCATGCGAATCCGGTTCTGGCTGTATTTGTTCTTCGGTGCATTGTCGATGCTGCCGGTCATCTTCCTTGGCACCTGGGCGCAGGCCCGGCTTGCCGCCGGCCCCGGCGAAATCTCCGATAATTCCATGTTGATCGCCACCGGCCTCAGCCTTGCCGTCGCGGCACTCGTCTCCATCCTGTTGTCCCATCTCATCTCCGGGCCGATGGAGCGCATGCATGCAGCATTCCAGCAATTTCACGACACCGGCGAGATTGCGCCGCTCCCCGGAAATAAGGCGCCCTTCCTGCCGACCGAGCACCGCGAGCTTGAAGCCTCCTTCAATGCCATGGCCGACAGCCTGCGAGATGCCCAGCGCGAAATGGAACGGCTGGCTTTCTTCGATGCCGTTACCGGCCTGCCAAGCCGCGATGCCATCAACCGGGTGGGCGACCGCGACCTCTGCAAACTTGCCAACTCCGGCATGGAAGCCGTCCTTTTCTTCATCGACATCGACAATTTCAAGGAAGTCAACGACACCCACGGTCACCAGGCAGGCGATCAGGTGTTGCGTTTTCTGGGCTCCCGCATCGCTGACATCGTCACGCTGAATACCGGCCAGTCCCCGGTTAATCCTGTCCTTTCCTGGGACGGCCGCAACCGGGATGTTCTGCCGGCCCCCTGCCTTGCGCGCATCGGCGGCGATGAGTTCGCCCTGTTCCTGCCCGAGAACAAGGGGTTTGCGCAACGCGATGCCATTGCAGAACAGATTCTCGAATCCGTCTCGGCCTCAATTCCCGGCATACAGAACAATCATTCGCTTGGTTGCAGCATCGGCGCGGCGATCTTTCCCGAACACGGCCTGACCTTTCCCGAACTGGTGAAGCGGGCTGACATCGCCATGTATCACGTCAAGAACTCGGGCAAGTCCGGCATCCGTTATTTTGGCGCGGAAACCGGCGAGGTCAGCCTCACCGAGCTGCGCGCCAGCGTCCAGCAGGCGATCCTCAACGACGAAATGGAATTGTTCTACCAGGCGAAGGTGGACTCCGAAACGAACACCATCGGCTCGGTCGAGGCGCTGGTGCGCTGGATTCACCCGCAGAAAGGCGTCATCAATCCGGGGCACTTCATTCCGGCGATTGAAAACCATGAAACCACCAACATGCTGGGCGAATGGGTTATCCGCCGCGCCTGCAAGGACATGAAAGCCTGGCAGGCACTCGGCATGAAAATGGACATTGCCGTCAACATCGCCACGCGCCAGTTCATGTCCGACGGTTTTGCCGAACGCATTCGCAACATCGTCATGGCAGAGGGCTGCGAACCTAGCCGCTTCGAGATCGAGGTGACCGAGGAAACTGCCCTGTCGCGCTACGACGAGCCCTCCGACACGATCGGTGAACTCCAGAAAATCGGCTTCAAGGTGTCGCTTGACGACTACGGGCGGGGCTACTCCAATCTTTCCCGCCTGTCGGAATTGCGCGTCAACACGCTGAAGATCGATGGCCCGCTAACCGCAAGACTGACCCGTGACCAGCGCACAAGAGTGATTTTCGAGGCAACCATCAACATGGCCCGTGGCCTTGGCTGCAAGACGGTCGCCGAAGGGGTGGAAACCGCCGAGGAAGCCGCAATTCTCAGGAAACTGGGCTGCACCGAATTGCAGGGCTTTTACTTCTCCACCCCGCTACCGTTCCAGAGCTTCAACAACTGGCTGCAGAACCGCCAGGAAAAGCTGATCGGTCTCGTTGCCTGACAGCTGTCAGCCTGGATCAGGACAATTCAGGTTTGCCGGAAGCCGGAGAACCTGAGTGCAGAAACACCCCCACGGACTGAATTTCAGCCACGTTTGTGGCGAAGCGTGAAGCGATCTGGTTGAATCCATGCAGCTTATCCGGGTGCTTTACGGTTCGGTAACCATAACTGGATATCGTGGCCGGTGCGAGAGGCGGCGTTCACCCCACACGAACGTCGGCGACGACCCCACACCTGAAGCCGAGGTGTTCTCTAGCGTTGAGACGCTGGTTTGAGAACATTCCGTCCTCTCGCACCTTGCCTTCGAAAGATGTGTTTGAGCCCGGAGTTTATCCGGCGAGAAACGGGTTGCTGACCCGTTCGTGGCCAATGGTGCTGCCCGGTCCGTGGCCGCAGACAAACGAGACCTCGTCGCCCAGTGGCAGCAGTTTTTCCCGGATCGAACGGATCAACGCATCATGGTTGCCGCCCGGCAGGTCCGTCCTGCCGATGGAGCCCTGAAACAGCACATCGCCCACATGGGCAAAACGGTGCGCCTCGTTGTAGAACACGACATGGCCCGGCGCGTGACCGGGGCAATGCAATACCTTGAAGACATGATCGCCAATGCTGACCATGTCGCCTTCGTCAAGCCACTGGTCGGGATAGGCGTTCTGGAAACCACCCGGAACACCGAACATCTCCGCCTGCTTTTCAATGCTCTCAAGCAATTCCCGGTCGTCCTCATGCGGGCCGATGATTGAAACCCCGAGCGCCCGCTTCAACGCCTCCGCGCCGCCTGCATGGTCGATATGGCCGTGGGTAAGCCAGATCTCCTTGACCTTGACGCCGGTTTCATCCAGCGCCGCCTGGATGCGCTCAACCTCGCCACCGGGATCGATGACCACGCCTTCTTTGCTTTCGTCATCCCAGAGGATCGTGCAGTTCTGCTGGAACGGCGTAACCGTTACGATGGCGGCTGCGAGTTTTCCCATATCTGCTTCCGGTGTCTTTTGTGTCTGCCCTGATCAGGCCGAATCGTCATCCTTTAACAGTACGGGATACGTCAGTTCAAAAGAAAACGGGCGGCAAGGCCGCCCGTCTCAACCGCAGCAAGTGCCGCGAAGGTTATTTCTTCATCATGTTGGCCAGCAGACCGCCAATACCGGTCAGCGCACCGCCACCAACAGCACCGCCAGCCACCTGGCCAATGATGCTGCCCATGTCGAGGCCACCGGCAGGATCGCCTGCAGCAGCACCCAGCAGACCGCCCAGCGGGCCGGCACCGCTTGCCAGACCACCACCGATGATGCCGCCGGCACCACCAAGCAGCAGTTTGGTGATCATCGGCACGCCAATCGACTTGATCAGATTGCCGACTACCCCGCCACCCACAGCGCCGGAAATGGCCTGGATGATCAGCGGTACGATTATTTCCATCATAGTACTTCTCCCATTGACGGGCTCTGCCCGCACCCAACGACGAAGAGCCAGAATGACTCCCGCGGAGTATTAGACTTTTGTAGGAAAAAAGGCAAACCGAATTACGATGCGTAAACCCTTGAGCGCGGCAAACACATTGCACACAGCAAGGTTGCAAATTCACCAGCCGTTGCCGGAGACCGTCAAGCCGCCTTGGTGGCGCCCGCCTTGCCGGTTACCAGCGCTTCGTAATCATCCATCAGCGCACGGCTGATTTCTCCGGGTGTAAATGCGTAAGGGCCGATTTCCGAAACGGGGGTAACCTCCGCCGCCGTCCCGGTCAGGAAGCATTCGCTGAAACCGGAGAGTTCCTCCGGCATGATCGCCCGTTCGACGATTTCGATGCCGCGCGCCTTGGCCAGACCGATTACGGTGCGGCGGGTAATCCCGTCGAGGAAGCAATCAGGCTTCGGTGTGTGGATCACGCCGTCTGTAATGAAAAACAGGTTCGCACCGGTCGCTTCCGCCACCTGTCCGCGATAATCCAGCATCATGGCATCGGCATAGCCCTTGGCTTCCGCCGCATGCTTGGAAAGCGTGCAAATCATGTAAAGACCCGCGGCCTTGGCGAAGGAAGGCGCCGTTTTCGGATCTGGCCTGCGCCAGTCGGCAATATCGAGACGGATGCCCTTGAGCTTCTCCGCCGGATCGAAATAGCTCGGCCATTCCCATACCGCGATCGCCACATTGATACGGTTCTTCTGCGCCGAAACGCCCA
>JAGRLQ010000317.1:6699-6847 GCA_020441735.1 Nitratireductor sp. | reverse complement strand
GGCAAGGCCATCGCGCTCGGTGAGGATCAGGGCATGATCAAGACAGTCTTCGACAAGAAGACCGGCGAACTGATCGGCGCACACATGGTCGGCGCCGAAGTGACCGAGCTTATCCAGGGTTTCGTCGTCGCCATGGGGCTTGAAACCA
>JAGRLQ010000317.1:5067-6622 GCA_020441735.1 Nitratireductor sp. | reverse complement strand
CTATGGAAGGGTGCTGAACGCCTGATTTCGAAGCGCGCAACGGAGCAGATAATGGCCAACGATCCGGCGAGCAACAATCCGGCACTGATCGTGGTGTGGGCCGTTCTGGGTCTTGTGATCGGCGGCGTGATGTTTCTTCTTCTCGGCGGCAATCCCTATATTCACATGGCAATCGGCGTTATCGGCGGCATTGCCGGTGGCAGCTATGCCGCAAAACGCCGGCAATCCCGGTGAACAGGAATACGAACAAGGGCAAAGGAACAGCAACATGGATGCAAAGGCACTTTTGATCTTTCTGGCGGTTGGCGCCATTGCCGGCCTGCTGGCAAGCCTGGTGGTCGGCGGCGGCGGACTTCTCTATTACGTCATCATCGGCGTGATCGGCTCGTTTGTCGGCGGCTTTCTCTTCAGTGCGCTGAAGATCAACATCGCAACCGGAAGCGTGATCGCAAACCAGATCATCACCTCGACGATCGGCGCCATCATCGTTGTGATCCTGGCGCGGATAATCGCCTGAAGTGAAAACAGCGGAAACCGGAAGCGGGCAAGGCCGTGGCCGGCAGTAACAACAGATGGCCGCTGCCGATGCTGATCGGAGGATGGATATTCCTGGTCATCGTACTGCTGGGGCTTCTGGTGGGAACGCTGAACCTGTTTAACCCCGCCGCGGTCCACATACCCTTCGGGCCGAATGGCGAAAGTGCGGAAGGGCTGGACGGGATTATCGCCTCGGTGGCATCAAGCACAGTGCTTGGCGCTGTCATCGGCGTACCGGCAGCGCTGCTCTCGTGGCTGGTGCTGGGCAGCAGAACGGACCGCAAGAACGGTAAAATGCAGGCAAAGGGACGGACACGATCATGATGCACGCATACGGACCTGAATTCGGAATCATGGGCATGGCCGGTGTCGGCTTTTTCGGCATGCTGCTGATCGGCTTTCTTGCTGGCTGGATTGCCGAACGCGCCATGAACCGCGACCACGGACTGCTGACCAATATTCTGGTCGGCATTGCCGGCTCCTTTGTCGGGGGAACCGCAGCAGGGCTTGCCGGTTTTCAGTGGTACGGCTTTTTCGGCAATCTGGTTGTCGCGACGCTCGGCGCCATCGCCATTTTGTGGTTCTTTGGCCGCAGCGAATCCCAGGCTGGAAGGGGGCAACGCATGCGGGAACCGCAACCGGGCGATTGGCCGACGGGGACAATGAACAATCCGGCGAACAATCCGGCGAACGACACCACCGATACCCCCATCTATCATACGAAGGACGGCGAGAAATAAGCCATGGTAACCCTGATCGACACGGCATCGCGGGCAACCGAGCCTGACAACACCCGGCCGCGCCATCCTGAAAAGGCGAAGCGACCGGACAATGAAGTTCTGCGCAAGCCTGAATGGATCCGCGTCAAGGCCGGTGGCACGCCGGTCTATGAGGAAACGCGCAAGATCGTGAAGGAAAACAACCTCGTTACCGTATGCGAGGAAGCCGGTTGCCCCAACATCGGCGAATGCTGGTCGAAAAAGCACGCCACCATGATGATCATGGGCGAGATTTGCAC
>JAGRLQ010000317.1:0-5049 GCA_020441735.1 Nitratireductor sp. | reverse complement strand
GCAATGTGCGCACCGGCCTGCCGGGGCCGCTTGATCCGACCGAGCCGCGCAATGTGGCTGAGGCCGTTTTCAAGCTCGGTCTGGAGCATGTCGTCATTACCAGTGTCGACCGGGACGACCTCGACGATGGTGGTGCTCAGCATTTCGTCGAGACCATCTTGGCAATCCGCGAGGCTTCGCCTGCCACGACAATTGAAATCCTGACGCCCGATTTCCTGCGCAAGGAGGGCGCGCTTGAAACCGTGGTGGCGGCAAAGCCCGACGTCTTCAACCACAATCTGGAAACCGTGCCGTCAAACTATCTGACGGTTCGTCCCGGCGCGCGCTATTTTCACTCGATCCGGCTGCTGGAGCGGGTAAAGGAGATCGATCCGTCGATCTTCACCAAGTCGGGCATCATGGTGGGGCTTGGCGAGGAGCGCAACGAGGTGCTGCAGCTGATGGATGATCTGCGCACGGCGCAGGTCGATTTCATCACTATCGGGCAATATCTGGCACCATCGCGCAAGCATCATCCCGTCAAGCGCTTCGTCACGCCGCAGGAGTTCAAGTCCTACGAGACGATTGCCTACATCAAGGGATTCCTGATGGTTTCCTCCTCGCCGCTGACCCGTTCCTCGCATCATGCGGGCGAGGATTTCGCCAAATTGCACGAAGCGCGCGAACGGCAATTGCAGAAAACCGCCTGAACCGCCTTGCCTGCCTTCGCCAAAGTCCATCCGGTACGCCACAAGGCACAGGAGATGTTCGATCTCGTTGCCGATATCGAGCGCTATCCCGAATTCGTGCCGCTTTGCGAGGCGCTCGCCATACGGTCCAGGCGCGAGAAGGGCGGACGCGCCATCCTGATTGCCGACATGAGCGTAGGCTACAAGGCAATCCGCGAGACTTTCACCAGCCAGGTGCTGCTCAATCCGGCAGAACTTGAAATCCATGCCCAGTATCTCGACGGGCCGTTCCGCTATCTCGATAACCGCTGGTCCTTTGCCGAAACCGGACCCGGAAGCTGCGATGTTCATTTCAGCATCGATTACGAGTTCAAGAGCCGTGTGCTGGCAGCGCTGATGGGGGTGATGTTCGAGCGGGCTTTCGCAAAATTCACCCGGGCTTTCGAGGAACGCGCCGATGCCGTTTACGGCAGGCAGGATGCGCCACCTGCGGTCTAAGGCATTCAACAGTATCCTGAAAAGAAAAGACCCCGGAATGTGGGGAGCACTCCGGGGCACTTTTGGCCTGATGCGGGGATGGGGGACTGGAGGTCAGGCCAATGAGCTATGTTGTCTTTTCTCTTTCGGCATTGGTTCGTTGCCGATGAACCCAATATAGGGTGCTAATTGTGGCGAGTGTGTGCATTTCATCACACTTCAATTATTTTTTTCATCATACGCCGTTTTTTTTCGCCGTAAACAGGAATCTTCATCACAACTGCGTGCATGCCTCAAATCGGCAGGCGCAGTGGAATAATTCGCTTAAAGAACAGAAGGTTACCTGGCTGAGGCTCGCCTCGGAATCCTGCCTGCCGGGGTGACCGTCAGTTGGGCTCTGATTCATCGGGCAAACTTTCTTCGTCCTCGTCAAGACCGAAGGCAACGAGCATTTCCAGGGCTGCCTGGGCGGTTTGGGCGCGAACCAGCTCCCGGCCCACGGCGCCCAGCCGCAATTCCTCGACAAACAGCCCCATGGGGCTGGCAATACCGATAAAGACAAGTCCCACCGGCTTTTCGGCGCTGCCGCCACCGGGGCCCGCGATACCGGTAACCGAAACGGCAACACTGGCACGGGAGTGAGCAAGCGCGCCTTCGGCCATTGCCATGGCTGTTTCGGCCGAGACCGCGCCATGCTGGGCGAGGATTTCCTCTCGGACGCCAAGGCATTCCATCTTGGCCTCATTGGAATAGGTGACATATCCGCGCTCGAAGACATCGGAAGAGCCCGCAACATCGGTCAAAAGCGCGGCAATCAGCCCACCGGTGCAGGATTCGGCCGTGACAATGGTATGTCCCGCCTCGCGGAAAGCGGTAAGCACATAACGGGCCGTTTCGCCCAGCTCCGAGGTCACGATCATTGCGTTACTCCTGCTGCAAGTCCTCCCGGTCCGCCTCCTGCGCACCTTTGTGGGCATCGACAGGGGCGGCGGGCATCATCACCGTCGCCGTTGCCATAGCCGCAATGCCTTCACCCCTGCCAAGGGTACCGATGCGCTCATGGGTCGTCGCCTTGACCGAGACCTGGCTGGCGGCCATGCCGCAGATTTCAGCAACGCGCCGGCGCATGACATCGCGATGAGGACCGATCTTTGGCGCTTCGCAAATCAGCGTAACATCGAGATGGACAATGTCACCGCCTTTTTCACGTGCCAGCCGGCAGGCATGAGCAAGAAAACGGTCGGAGGAGGCACCCTTCCATTGCGGGTCTGACGGGGGAAAATGACTGCCGATGTCGCCATCGCAGATGGCGCCAAGCACTGCGTCGGTGAGAGCATGAAGCCCAACATCGGCATCGGAATGACCGTCCGGACGCATGCCGGATTCAACCTCGACTCCACACAGAATGGCAGGCCCGCCCGGCACCAGCCTATGCACATCATAGCCATGGCCGACATGCGGAACCTTTGCTTTATCTTCTTCTTTTAATATCATGATTTTATTAGCTTTACCAATATCATCTTGTGTTGTTATCTTGAAGTTTTCCGCATTGCCGGCGACGATGACGGTCCGGCCTCCGTCCCACTCGAAAACGGCCGCATCGTCGGTGAAATCGCTGCGCCCGGCTGCAAGTGCTGCCTCATGGGCTGCCAGCAGTTCCTCAAACACAAAGCCTTGCGGTGTCTGCGCGAGATAAAGCCCGTCGCGGGGAACCGTCTCCTCGATGGCGCCATCGCTATCCACCCGCTTGACGGTATCGGGCACGGCAAGTCCCGGCAAGGCGCCAGTCCCTGACGCGATACCATCAAGAACCGAGGAAACGGTGCCGGCGCTGACAAAGGGGCGGGCGGCATCGTGAACCAGCACCCTGTCAGGCGGCACCTCAAGGGCTGCCAGTGCCCTCAGCCCGGCATGGACACTTTGCTGGCGGGTTGCGCCGCCAAAAACCGGAGGCAGCAGTTTGCCGTGTTGTGTTACCGCTGCTTCAAACAGGCCGAGATCGTCAGGATGGATGACCGGGAGAATGACGGCTATGCCGTCATGGCTCTCAAACGCCCGGCAACCGATTTCGAGCACGGCCTCTTCGCCGAGCCGGGCATATTGCTTGGGCGCGGAGCCATCCTGCCCCATGCGGCTGCCGCGGCCGGCTGCGACGATGATGACGGCGGTAACGCCGGGCGCTGGAATGTGATCGGCACGGGACACGCTGGGTTCCTCGACACTGAGGCCGGGAAACGCCGGCCAGTAACCATCTTTGACTAAGCATAGCCGTGCGGCATTTCAACCATTGTGCTTTATGCCGCAAATGGCTAGAAAAAAGGCAAATTCGATGTCCGGCTATTTATTGGGCAAAAACCAGCCGAACCGCAGGACCGGAAGCAATCAGGGATTAATGGCTGTCGTGTGTAAAAACCAGCCGTCCGACACAGAAAATGCCGATGGAATGGTTAGATCGCTGACCGTCGGCGGCGTTCGGTGGCGCAACAACATTCTGTTGGCGCCGATGTCGGGCGTCAGCGATGCGCCGTTTCGCCGCGCGGCCTGGCGTTGCGGCGCCGGGATGGTGTTCTCGGAAATGGTGGCGAGCGAAGCGCTGGTTACCGGACACATGGAAATGCAGATGAAAGCGGAGAACGCCGGTCTGCCGCTCCACGTGGTGCAGCTGGCGGGCCGTCAGGCAAAATGGATGGACCGAGCGGCAAGGCTTGCAGAAGCCAATGGCGCCGACGTGATCGACATCAACATGGGATGCCCGGCGCGCAAGGTCACCAACGGCCTGTCGGGCTCGGCGCTGATGCGTGATCTCGACCATGCGATGGAACTCGTCAATGCGGTTCTTGGGGCAGTGCAAGTCCCCGTAACCCTCAAGATGCGGCTGGGTTGGGACCATCATTCCATCAATGCGCCGGAACTGGCACGCCGCGCCGTGGACGCCGGTGTGCAGATGATTACCGTGCATGGCCGCACACGCTGCCAGTTCTACAAGGGGAAGGCCGATTGGCATGCCGTGCGCGCGGTGCGCGAGGCGACAGACGTGCCGCTGATCGTCAATGGCGATATCGGCTGTGCTGATACCGCAAAAGCTGCGATGGCTGCCAGTGGCGCCGATGGCGTCATGCTGGGCCGGGTCAGCTACGGGCAGCCCAATCTGCCGGGTGACATCGCGAATGAGCTTTCGGGCAGCAAAGAGCAGGCGGGAAACCGTTACTCCATGGTCGAGCACTACCGCGACATGATCGCCTTTTATGGTGAGCCGCTGGGCTTGCGTTGCGCCCGCAAGCATGTGGGCTGGTGGATGGAACGCCTGCCATTCGCCGTTGGTGCGGATCTGAAGCGCGAAATCATGACCAGCCGCAGCGCCGTTTTTGTCGAGGAAAAGCTCGAAACCCTGGAGCGTGAGCAGGGTTGGCCATCGCAGGCCTCTTCGGTTGAATCGCAGGGCGTTGCTCCACAGGGCGCTGTTCTGCGGGAAAGGGCGGCGTGATGTCGGGACGGCAAAGCGACCGGCCGAACGGAACCGCGGTGCTTGATTCCCTGCCGCATCCGGTGCTGCTGGTCGATGGCGACAACAAGCTGCGCTACGCCAATCTGGCGTCGGAGGAGTTCATGCGTTCCTCCGTTTCCTTCATCTGCCGCAAGCAGATCGAGTATTTTCTGCCCTTCGGCAGCCCCGTTCTGTCGCTGATCGAGCAGGTAAGGCTGGAGCAGTCAGGCATCAGCGAATATCGCATCGATGTTTCCTCGCCGCGGCTCGGCAAGGAAAAGGTGGTCGATGTCTTTGCTGCCCCGCATAGTGAACAACCCAATTGGGTGGTGCTGCAATTCCTGCCGAAAACGGCGGCCGAAAAGCTCGACAGGCAGTTGACCCATCGCAATGCCGCGCGCTCGGTAACCGGGCTTGCGG
>JAGRLQ010000316.1:6248-6535 GCA_020441735.1 Nitratireductor sp. | reverse complement strand
GGGATCAGCGCGCCTTCCATGCGTTCGCGCTGCAGCCGCAGCATCATCACCACGTCGCAGCCGGGAAGCCCGTCTTCCATGCGGTTGAAGACCTCGACGCCGAGATCGCCAATGCCAGCAGGCAGCAGCGTCGAAGGCGCAATGACGCGCACCCGAGCGCCGAGCGCATTGAGCAGAATGATGTTGGAACGCGCCACGCGTGAATGCAGAATATCACCGCAGATCGCCACCGTGCGCCGGGCGATGCCGCCCAGATGCCGCCGCATGGTCAGCGCGTCGAGCAGGGC
>JAGRLQ010000316.1:0-6107 GCA_020441735.1 Nitratireductor sp. | reverse complement strand
TCAGCGTTTCGCCCTTTTTGACCGAGGAAGAGCCCACTGACATGTTCATCACGTCGGCGCCAAGGCGCTTTCCGGCAAGTTCGAAGGAGGATTGCGTGCGGGTGGAGGCTTCGAAAAACAGGTTGATCTGGGTGCGCCCGCGCAAGGCCACCTTCTTCTTTTCCACCGCCCGGGAGACCGACACCGCATCGTCGGCGCGTTCCAGCAGAAACTCAATGTCGTGGGGGGAAAGATCGGCGATCCCCAGCAGGTGGCGGTGGGGAAAGGTGTAGCCGGGAATTTCCGGCATTCGTTCGGATTTTTTCGCGCTCATTAAAACGGCTGCTATAGGGGGGAATGGCCCAGGCCACAAGGGGGAGGGGGAGTCAATTGCAGGTCAGTCACGATATCCCCATGATTTTGCAGCTTCATGCGGTAAAATTACCGCTCGCCGCAGTTTCAAGATAAACTCTCCCGATGGCAGATTCTTCTTTCGATACCCATGAGGTCTTCAACCAATCGCCGGTGTTTGGCGGTATCAACACCTGGGAAGGGGATCCGCTGTTGCAGCGCATTGCTTCCGCGCTGCCTGCCGACACAAAGACCGGGTTCTCCCAGTACGGTGCCTGGCTGGGCGCTGCCGACACGCTGGAACTGGCCCGGCTCGCCAACCGCCATCTGCCGCAATTGAAAACCCATGATGCGAAGGGCAACCGGATCGATCTGGTCGAGTTTCATCCTTCCTATCACGCCTTCATGCGCAAATCGGCGAGCCTTGGCCTGCATTCCTCTCTCTGGGAGGAAAATTCCACCGAAACAGGCCACAAGCATGTGGCGCGCGGTGTGCGCTTCTACATGACGGGCGGTGTGGAGCAGGGCCATCTCTGCCCGATCACCATGACCAGTGCCTGTGTCGCGGCAATGAGCAATTCGCCCGATATTGCCGCTGAATGGCTGCCGCTCATCACCTCGCGCAAGTACGATCCCTCCAACCGCCCGCCGGTGCAGAAATCGGGCGTGACCGTCGGCATGGGCATGACGGAAAAACAGGGCGGCACCGATGTGCGCACCAACACCACCAGGGCGCATCCGGCAGGCGAGGGGCTGTGGCAGCTGACCGGCCATAAATGGTTCTTTTCAGCCCCCATGTGCGACGCGTTCCTGATCCTTGCCCAGATGGAGGATGGCGGCAAAAAGACTGGACAATCTCAGGGGCTTGGTTGTTTTCTGGTGCCGCGGCGGCTTTCCGACGGGCGCCAGAACGGGCTGCGCATCCAGCGCCTCAAGGACAAGCTCGGCAATCGCTCGAACGCTTCCTCCGAGATCGAGATCCATGGCGCCTATGGCCAGTTGATCGGCGAGCCGGGCAGGGGTGTTCAGACCATCATCCAGATGGTAACGCTGACGAGGCTCGACTGCTCGTTGGGTTCCGCCGGTCTGATGCGCATGGCGCTGTGGGAAGCGATTGAGCATGCCCGCCATCGCACCGTCATGGGCGCCAGACTGATCGAGCAGCCGCTGATGCAGCGCGTGCTTGCCGACATGGCGCTGGATGTGGCGGGTGCGACGGCGCTCGCGTTCCGCCTGGCGCAGAGTTTCGACCGCGCCTCCGCCAATCCGGCGGAAGCTGCCTATGCGCGGCTGATGACGCCGGTAATCAAATACTGGAACTGCAAGATCGCCACGCCGCTCATCTATGAGGCGATGGAGTGCCTTGGCGGCAATGGCTATGTGGAAGACGGCAATCTCGCCCGCCATTACCGCGAGGCACCGCTCAACGGGATCTGGGAAGGGTCGGGCAATGTGATGTGCCTCGACGTGCTGCGCGTCCTTCAGAAGGAAGTTGAAAGCATCGAATCCGTGCTCTCTTCGCTCGAGCGCGATCTCGGTGGCGAAAAGGCGGCAAAAACGGTGGATGTGATCCGCACCGCGGCGCGCATGGCACTGAGCGACCCCGGTTCGGCCCGCATCCTGACCGAGCAACTGGCTCTGACGGCGGCGGCCGCCGAACTGCGCCGCATCGGGCTTTCCGATCTTGCCGATGCCTTTGTCGAAACCCGCCTCGGCGGGCTGTGGCGCAACACCTATGGCATGCTGGACAGCCGACAGAACGCGCCCGCCATCATCGAGCAGCTTTATCCGGCCAGATAGGTCGCCGTCAGCACCACCAGCGGAATGGTGAAGAAGGCGGCGGCGGTCTGTATTGTCACGATGGCGGCATATAGCGGTGCGTCGCCACCCAGATCGCGCGCTAAAAGATAGCCGTTCATGGCGGTGGGAACCGAACCTGATACGGCAAGCGCAATCAGTTCCTCGCCGCGAAGACCCAGCCCATAGGCAGCACCGGCATAAATCAGCGGCACCATCGCCAGTTTTAAGACGCCGGTCGCCGCTGCCGCCGCCACCGCACGGCGCGGCATGATGAAGCGCAGGCCGGCCCCTACCAGGATCAGCCCCATCGGCAGGGAAACGCGCGAGCACAATTCGATGGCCTGGGCAAAGGGCGCATAAAGCGCAATCCCGGAAAAGTTGAGGGCAAGCCCGATTGCCGTGCCGATGATAAGCGGGTTGCGCGCCACCAGTTTCAGCGTACCGCCGGTTTCCGATGAGCGGTCGCCCAGCCGCGCGACGATCAAAACCGAGGCGATGTTGATCGGGATCGCCATGACGGCGATGCCGAGCGCCAACACCGTGAACATCGCCGGACTGCCGATCTTCTCGGCGATCGCCAGCCCGATAAAGGCGTTCCAGCGCACAAAACCCTGTACGACGCTGGAATAGGAAGGATCAGAAATGCCGAACAGTTTGCGGAAGGGCAGCCGCAACACCAGCGCAACGGCCACGATCACCGCCAGCCCGATACAAAAGGCGAGCACGGTGCGGCTTGCCGGAATGGTGGCGAAATCGGTGTTGTAGATCGTGTGCAATATCAGGCTGGGAAAGAACACAAAATAGCTGATGCGTTCCATGCCGGCCCAGTGTGCATCCTCGATCAGGCGAACCTGTTTCAGCCCGGCGCCCAGTGCGATAAGCAGAAAGACCGGCAGCAGGCTTTCGAAAATGACGAGCAAGGGCAGGGCGCTCCGGACGGGAATTCTGGGGATCGGCAAACTTGGACACTCGGCGGCGGCGCGCCGGTTCCTGTTGCAATAGCGGAATTGTATCTGCCCGTCATCAGTGCCGCTGCTTTCGTGAGCCGCTGAATTAACCTTAACAAACGGTTTACGTTGCAGGGCGGTTTGCTTTCACCCATGCTGGAGGGGAACGAAAGGCGGTCACCTTGCGTGTTTTGTTATTACTCTGGTTTACTCCCCTGGCATTGTTCTGGGGCTGGTTTGCTTTAAGCGTCAACGATTGGTCGTTCGGCTTCATCATGCTGTCGCGCGAACTGCACGATGTCGTCTTCGACATCTATGCCCGCACATTGGGGGTCGATCGTGAAGCGCTGCCCGGCATGATCGCCGGTGCCTGCGCGTTCGACACCGCATTGATCATGGGCATTGCTGCCTTCCGCTGGCGCGCCTCCTGGCTGCCCCATGCCCGTGAAATGCTCGCCTCCTACTGGCAGGACGAAACGGTTAGCGACGACGATCGGGAGTATTCGGACGGTTTCGGCGCCGATTTCAGATCTGCCGCAGCCGTTCCAGTGCGCCCTGCAGAATGAACGCTGCCGCGGCGGCATCGATCTTCTCAGCCCTTTTCTTTCGCGACAGATCAGCTTCCAGCATTGCCCGTTCGGCGGCCACCGTGGATAGCCGCTCATCCCACAGCAGCACCGGCAAATCCGTATGCGTGGCAAGATTGCGCACAAAGGCGCGGGTTGCCTGCACGCGCGGCCCTTCGCTGCCGTCCATGTTGAGCGGCAGGCCAATAACAAGGCCGTAAACATCATTCTTCCCGGTGATTTCCAGAAGCTCTGCAACGTCCTTGCCGAATTTCGTCCGCCGGATGGTGTGAAAGGCGGAGGCAACCGTCAGCAGCCCGTCGGAAATCGCCAGTCCGATGGTCTTGGTGCCAAGATCGAGGCCGAGCAGCCGCTTGCCCGGTTCATGCAGCGCCTTCAGTGCTTCGGCGGAGAGTATGTTGCCAGTTGTCATGAAGCCTCTATGATCGCCCCGACCGTCAAATGCAACGCGCAAAGCTGCCCGCAGTTTCCTGGAGGATAACAATGAAAATCACCTGGTATGGCCATTCCGCCTTTGGCGTTGAAATGGGAGGCGCCAAAATCCTGATCGATCCGTTCTTTTTCGGCCCTTTCGCCGATGAGGCAAAGAAAAGCAGCGCCATCGCCGGCACCACCCACGTGCTGCTGACCCATGGCCATGACGATCATATCGGCGATTCGCTCGGCATCTGCCAGCAAACCGGCGCCATGCTGGTCGCCAATTTCGAAATCTGCATGTATCAGGTCGGCAACGGGCTTTCCGACAAGCAGATCAATCCCGGCAATCAGGGCGGCACGATCGATTGCGGCGGGTTCACCACCACCTTTGTGCGAGCCGACCATTCCTCCTCGAAACAGACCGGCGGGGGAAACAACATCTATCTCGGCAATCCGTCCGGGCTGATCCTGCATGCGGCCGGTGAAAAGACGCTCTACCACATGGGCGATACCGATATTTTCGGCGACATGGCGCTGATCAACGAGTTGCACAACCCCGATGTGGGCATTGTGCCCATCGGTGACCGCTTCACCATGGGCGGTGCCGTGGCTGCGCTTGCCTGCCGCCGCTATTTCAATTTTGAAACCATTCTGCCCTGCCATTACGGCACCTTCCCGGTTCTCGAGCAGTCGGCTGAGAAGTTTGCCGCGGCGATGGAAGGCGATGCGGACAAGGTGAGGGTGTTGGAGATCGGCGGCTCCATGGAGGCCTGAGCGCCGCCGATAGCATGGATGTTCAGCACAAGAGGGATTTTGCCGCACGCCATTGAACCGGCGCCATGCTGCGGCTATAGGCTGTTACCAAGTTGGTAATTCAGTTAGGCAACCTCCCATGTCCGTTGATCTTGCTACCGTCAAGCGCGTCGCCAAGCTTGCCCGCATCGCCGTTTCCGACGAGGAAGCCGAAAAGATGCAGGGCGAACTCAACACCATTCTCGGTTTTGTCGAGCAGTTGGACGAGGTCAATGTTTCCGGCGTCGAGCCGATGACCTCGGTCGTCTCCATGCAGATTAAGAAGCGCGAGGACATCGTCAATGACGGCAACAAGGCCGATGACATCGTCGCCAATGCACCAGTGACGGAAGACAATTTCTTCATGGTGCCGAAGGTCGTCGAATAAGGGCTTTCGCCGTGGTTGCCATCAAAGCCGAAACGCCGCTGCAGGACGATGTTCGCGCCATGATCGAGGAGTTGAACACCGTTCTGATCCCGCTCACGCCGCAGGAGTTCCAGTTCAAGATGACGGCCGAGCAGATCGCCGAAAGCGCTACCACGCTGTTCGTCGCCCGGGACGGGGAGGGCAAGGCCCTCGGCATGGGTGCCTTGAAAGTGCATGACGAGGAGTTTGGCGAGGTAAAACGCATGTACACCCGCCCGTCGGCGCGGGGAACCGGTGTCGGCTGGCAGTTGTTGCAGCAGATCGAGGCACTGGCCCGCGAAAAGGGGTTGAAGGAGTTGAAGCTCGAAACCGGCGAGGCGACGGGTTTCGAGGAGGCCTGGAAGGTTTATGAGCGCAGCGGTTATTCCGTCTGCGGCGCATTTCTCGACTATCCCGATTCCGGTTGGTCGAGATTTTACATGAAGAAAATTGGATAGATGACTGATCTAACAAAACTAACAATCGCTCAAGCGCGTGAAAAAATGGCCGGCAAGGAATTCACCTCTGCCGAGCTGACCGATGCCTATCTGACGGCAATCGATGGCGCCAATCAGGCACTCAACGCCTACATCACGGTCACCCATGACAAGGCGCGCGCCATGGCGAAAGCCTCCGACGAGCGCCGCGCAAAGGGTGAGGCGGGTGCGCTTGAGGGCATTCCCCTTGGCATCAAGGACCTGTTCGGCACCCGCGATGTCCATACCCAGGCCTGCTCCCATGTGCTCGATGGCTTCAAGCCGAAATACGAATCCACCGTGACCCAGAACCTGTGGAACGATGGTGCCGTCATGCTGGGCAAGCTCAACA
>JAGRLQ010000042.1 GCA_020441735.1 Nitratireductor sp. | reverse complement strand
GCAGCATCGCCATGCCGATGATCCTGGCCGCGGTGGTCTTTGTCGCCTTGTTGCTGAGCTATCCTTGGCAGGTGCTGGCACTCTGCGCTGTCGTCTATCTTGCCGCCCTGCCGGTTTTCCGGAATTATTATTACAGGCTCGAATCCCAGCACAAACGCGATCAGGACGTGGCCCGCAGGAAGCGGAGCGCCAGCCGTGCCAAACCGCTGTCCACCACGGCAAAGGCGGCGGCAAAAAAGCCTGCTGCTTCAAAGCGCACAAGAAAGACCGCAGACTAGGCGTTGCCTACTCTGCGGCATCCCTGAACGCGACTTCGCCGTCTTTTTTTCCGGTCTTTTTCGACTTGCCCACCGGTTCGTCATTGGCCGCTTCCATCGGCGCTTCGCCGCAGGTGGCGACCTTGCGCCTGCCGCCGAATTTCTCAGCGATGTTCGTCGGCAGTGACAGCATGACCGGGATCAGTACCAGCGTCAGCATCGTCGAGAAGGCCAGTCCCGAAATGACGGCAGTCGACAACTGCACCCACCATATCGAGGTGATCGAACCGTAGGTGATGACCTGGTTGATGTAGTCGAAGTTGACCGTTAGCGCCATCGGGATGAGGCCGAGGATCGTGGTGAACGTCGTCAGGAAGATCGGCCGGAAGCGCTGCGCCGAGGTTTTGAGCACGGCCTGATGCACATCGACACCCTCCGACCGAAGCCGGTTGAACGTGTCGATCAGCACGATCGCATTGTTGACCACGATGCCGGCCAGCGCCACCACGCCCGTTCCCGTCATGATGATCGAGAACTTCTGCCCGGTAATCAACATGCCGATCAGCACGCCGACAATGGCGAGGATTACTGTCGAGAGCGTCAGGAAGGTCTGGTAGAAGGAGTTGAACTGCGTCACCAGAATGATGAACATCAGGAACAGGGCGCCTGCGGCCGCCTTGCCGAGAAACGCGCCGGCCTCCTTCTGGTCTTCATCTGCTCCGCGGAAGCGGAAGCGCAGGTCGGCAGGCCACTCCTGACTGTCGAGCCAGGTCTGGATCTGCTTCACCTTGTCATCGGGAACCATGTCGCGATCCCCGAACTGCGCGCCCTTTTCCAGATTGGCCTTGACGTCCATGGCATAGAAGCCATCGCGGCGAGTAATCGACGAAACCTTCTGTTGTGGCGTCATCTCGATGAAGTTCGAAATCGGTACCTGGCCGTTCGGCGTGCGCAGTTTCAGCTCTGACAGCTTGTCGAGCGAGCGCTCCTCTTCCGGCAGGCGGACGATGATGTCGACTTCGTCTTCGGAATCGTCCGGTCGGTATTTGCCGATCTCCACCCCATTGGTGACAAGCTGCACCATGGAGCCTACCGCGGCGATGCCCGCATTGTAACGGCCAGCTTCCTCGCGATCGACCTCGATTTCCCATTCAATGCCGGGCAGGGGGCGGCTGTCCTCGACATCCTGAAGATCCTGCTGGGTATCGAAGAATGTGCGGACACGCCCTACCTGTTCGGTCAGCAGGTCGTAATTGTTGGATGTTATTTGCAGGCGCACATCCTTGCCGGTGGGCGGGCCACCTTCCAGCTTGCGGATTTCCACCTTGATACCGCCGATATCGGCCGTGCGTTGGCGGATTTCGTCGAATATCTCCGCCGCCTTGCGCCGCTCTGAATAATCGGCAAGTTCGATCTGCATGACGATCAGCACGTCTGCCGGCATGTCCTGCGGTGCAGCAAGATCGACGCCGCCGCCGCCACCACCGCCACCGGGCGCCGTTGCGGTCATCACGATATTGTCGATGCCGGCAACCTGCAGCACTTCGTGCTCCACTTCGATGCCGATGTCGCGAATGTCCTGGCCGGAAAGATTGCCCCGCGCCTGTACAAACAGGGTGGCAATATCCGGCTCCTCATCGACGAAGAATTCAACACCCTTCGAGTTGGCGCCGAAGGTAACGAACGTGCCGACCGTCAGTGCAATAACCGCCGTAATTACGATGACGTTGGCCAGCAGCGTACCCGATAGCGCGTTGAGCGTGCGCACATAGACACCCATGACGCCGCGCAGCTTTTCAGGTTCCAGCTCGGCCTGGGCAGACAGCATCTTGCCTGCATCCGTTGCACGGTCGCGCCGCTCACGGCCGGTGATACGGCTCATGAATTCACCGAAATGGGCGAATACACGGCCCGTTGTCGGCACGAAAACCAGTGCCGTCAGCAGCGATGCCGTCAGAACGATGATCACCATCACCGGCAGGTAGCTCATGAATTCGCCCGACACGCCCGGCCACAGCAGCAGCGGCAGGAAGGCGGCAAGCGTCGTTGCCGTCGACGAGACGATCGGCCAGAACATCAGCTTGGCTGCCCGGTTATAGGCTTCGTCCGGCGGCAGACCTTCGGCCATCTTGCGGTCGGCATATTCAATCATCACGATGGCACCGTCGACCAGCATGCCGACGGTCAGCACCAGGCCGAACATGACCATCATGTTGACCGTCATGCCGAGGAAGGCGAGAATCAGAAAGCCGACCATGAAGGAGGTCGGAATGGCCAGCCCCACCAGCAGGCCCGAGCGCAATCCCAGCGAGCCGATCACCACGATCATCACCAGTGAGATAGCCGTCAGGATCGAGGACTGCAGCGAACCCAGCACCTCGAAGATGAAGCTCGACTGGTCGATCATGTAGTTGATCTTAATCGTCTGCGGCCAGTTCTTGGTGAACGCGTCGACCACCTCGCGCACATTGGTGTTGTTCTCGATGATGTTGGTGCCGATGCGCTTGACGACTTCAAGCGACATCGCCGGCTGCCCGTTGACGCGGGTATAGGTCGAGGCATCCTTGAAGTTGCGGCGGATATCGGCGACCTCGCCAAGCGTTACCACCCCTTCGCCGCTCTGCTTGATCGGGATCGAGTAGACGTCCTGTGCGGTTTCCACCAGGCCTGGAAGCTTGACGTTGAAGCGGGCGGCGCCGTCGTCGATAAACCCGGCCGGGACGAGCTGGTTGTACTGCGCCAGCGCGTTGAGCAGTTCTTCCTGGGTGATGTCGTAGGATTCAAGCTTCAAGAGGTCGAGCACGACTTCGAGCTGTTCGACGCGTGCACCCTTCAGTTTGGCTTCACGCACCGTTGAAACCGCTTCGATCTCGTCTTTCAGCTGACGGGCAAGATTGTAGAGCGTTCGTTCCGGCACATCGCCCGAAAGGGTGACGATGATCGTCGGCTGCAGGGCGAAATTGGTCTCGAAAATCGCCGGCTCGTCAGCTTCGCTGGGCAGGCTTGCCTTGGCAAGATCCACCTTGTCGCGGATATCGGCCAGCACCTTGTCCTTGTTGGTGCCGATCTCGAATTCCAGCACGATGCCCGCATGGCCCTCCGATGCGACGCCGGTAATTTCCTTCAGGCCGTCAAGGCCGCGAAGTTCCGTCTCCATCGGCTTGACCAGCAGCCTCTCGGCATCTTCCGGCGAAACGCCGCGCTGGCCGATCGAGACATAATAGACCGGAACGTCTATGTCGGGATTGGCTTCCTTGGGGACCGAGATGTAGGACAGGATGCCCGCAATCACCATGACGATCATCATGGTGATGACGGTTTTCGGTCTCGAAAGGATGGTTTCAAGGGCACCCGTCATTGTGCGCTTCCTGTATTCTGCAGCGCGCCGGCTGCCGCCAGCTGATCAGCATAGCGTTCATCAAGCGCCGTTTCGACCGGTTCGCCCGGCACGACATACTCCTGGCCAAGCGTGATGACCCGGTCACCATCCGCGGGTCCGGTAATCCAGAAGCCATCCTTTTCCTGCGAGACAATCGTGACCGGAACGAAGGCAACCGTATTATCCTGTTTGACAATGCGAATGCCGATGGTCCCGTCATCATCCAGCGTGACCCAGGAAGGGGCGACACGGAAGGCCTTGCCGGCATCAAGCGAAATCCGCGCTTCGGCGGTCATGCCGTCGCGCACGCCGGAGCCTGGAGCAAACTCGATTTCGACCGCAAAAGTGCGTGTCTGGGCGTCGGCGGACGGCGAGATGTAGCGGATTTTGCCGGTCGCTGTTTCGCCGGTGATCAGTTTCACCTCGGCTTCCATGCCGGTTTCGATCTTGCCGATGTCGCGCTCGGAAACCTGGCCGGTAAACAGCATGGGATCGCTGTCGATCAGCGTTACACAGGTTCCGCCTGTCGAAAGCATGTCACCTTCCTCGGCAATGGGATCCTGCACCGTGCCGGCAGCATTCGCCTTCACTTCGGTACGCTGGAGTTCCAGTTCGGCGGAAGCGACGGCTGCCTTCGCTGCGTCGAGCGAGGCTTTCAGCGCGGTAAGACGGTTGTTCGAGGCAAAGCCCTTCTTCTTCAGCGTGGCATTGGCGGTGTATTCGGTTTCCGCCTGTGCAAGCTGCGCCTTGGCCTGGGCAAGATTTGCCTCCCGCGCGCCGCGCTCGATGATGCAGACGAGATCGCCCTTTTTGACCTGCTGCCCTTTCGAGACCAGCCGCCTTTCCAGCACGCCGGCGGTCTCCGCCCGCACTGTCACCACCGCATCGGCACGGGTCCTGCCGCGCACCAGCACGATCTGTTGCCGCTCTTCTGCCATAAGCGGCACATGGCGCACCTTGAAAATTTCCGCGCTACGCTGAGCTTCGCGCTCGGCAATCGGCACTGCGCTTGCGCCGGCTTCCGATTGTCCGCCGATCTTGACGTCGCCTGCCATCATCCACAGGCCAAGGCCGCCGGCCAGTGCGACAGCGAGGATGTGGGAGCCCTTGAGTTTGAAGGCCATGTTCTGCTTCCTTGCAAAGGCCTTCAAAAAGGCCTGAAATTCGGTCTATTCAGCGGCTGCTGCTCTTGGCAGGGCGTTGCCTGCGGTTTCGATCAGCCGTTGTTTGTTCGCTGTGATGTAATCAAGGCTGCTCTGGAATACATGTTCGCCATAGCGCGCTACCCAGCAGGTTCCCGGGTGATCGCAATCGTTGATATGCTGACGGATCATGGCGAGTTTCGCCTTGATGGTCCTGACACGCTCCTCGATGGCTCTTTCTACGCTTGCAGGGGTCGCGAAATCGGCAGCCATTGCCACCAGCAGGAATTCCGACTTGAAGACATCCTTTGCAGGCGGCTCCATCATGGCGCCGATGAATTCGGCGCGGCCGGCTTCTGTGATCGTGTAGACCTTGCGCTCGGGCTTGCCCTGGCTTTGCTCGGCGCGGCTGGTCACCAGCTTTTCAGCCTCGAGCTTCGCCAGCGTCGGATAGATCGAGCCATATCCGATATCAACGAAATAGCTGTAGGGGCCATCGGTAGCGAGCTTGCGGATTTCATAGCCGCTCGCATCCTGATAGTTCAGGATCGCCAGAATGAGGGTTGTCGCGTTCAAGATCGTTTCCTGATGCAGTTTGCGCCGGATTCCAGGGAAACCGGCCGGCAGCGTGGGGCACAGGGGAGATATATATCGGATCGATATATATCAATAGTAAGCAAGGAAAAAAGACACTCTTCGGAAATCCGGCGTAATCCGAAGTGATTCCGTCATAGGGCGACAGCCGCCATTCCACCAGCCAGTGGATTGATCCTGCTGACACAAGGCTGTCAGCAGGACTGGTATTTTCCGGTCCGATGCGTGGATTTACTTCTGGTGCTGGCCGGCCAGTTCCTGGGTGGTGACATAGTCGGTCTTGCCACTGCCAAGCACAGGGATCTCGGCAACCTTGACGATCAGGTTGGGCACCATTAGCTCGGGATAGCCCATTTCCTTGACGGTTTCGATCAGCGGTTCCTTGGCGGCCTGCGGCCAGGTCGTCACCAGCACGATCTTCTCGCCGCGCCGCTTGTCGGGCAGGGTGACGGCGGCATGATTTGCCTCCGGCCACAATTTGCCGGCCATCATCTCGATGGCGCCCAGCGGCACCATCTCGCCGGCAACCTTGGCAAAGCGCTTGGCGCGCCCGCGGATCGTCACATAGCCTTCGCCGTCGATATCGACGATATCGCCGGAATCATGCCAGCCGTCTGCGGGCGGTTGCAATTCGCCCGGCCGGTCATGGGTCATGTAGCCGAGCATGACATTGGGACCTTTGACCCACAGCCTGCCGCCGGCATTGATCCCTTCCACCGGTTCGAGCCGTGCTTCGATGCCGGGCAGCAGCTTGCCAACCGAGCCGGGCCGGTTCTCCTCCGGCGTGTTGACGGCAACGACGGGGGCCGCCTCCGTCATGCCGAACCCTTCCAGCACCAGCGTGTCGAAGCGCTCCGCCCAGGTCTTGCGGGTTTCCTCCTTGACAGCCTCCGCGCCGGCCACCACCAGCCGCAGCGAGGCGAAGTCGCTGTCCTTCGCTGCCCGCGCATAGCCGGTCAGAAACGTGTCGGTGCCGAACAGGATGGTCGGCTTCGATTTCGCCACCGCCTGGGGGA
The DNA here is from genome assembly GCA_020441735.1 of Nitratireductor sp. GTDB lineage: Bacteria > Pseudomonadota > Alphaproteobacteria > Rhizobiales > Rhizobiaceae > Salaquimonas. Next base: position 16,060 of record JAGRLQ010000042.1, on the reverse strand, counting down.
TGATCTTCATGTGCAGCGGCGAGGGGTAGAGGAACAGTTTCACTCCGTACATCAGCGGCAGGATCATCCCGCCAGTAATGCCGAAGGAGTGAAACACCGGCAGTACATTGAACAGCTTGTCCTTCGGCCCGAAGTCGATCCGTTCGGCGATCTGGGCGCAGTTCGACAGGATGTTCTCATGCGACAGCACCACTGCCTTGGGATGGCCCTCCGATCCGGAGGTGAACAGAACCAGCGCGGGAGCTTCCGGCTTCGGCCTCGCCACCGCCCGGCGGGCAAACAGCGCGGCGGAAGCTTTTTCCAAAAGGCCGACGCTGGTGATCAGGTCTTCCAGCCAGAAGAATTCGAGGCCGGCATCTTCCAGCGCCTTCTGCAGCACATGAAGCTCCGCCTTCTCGATAAAGGTGCGCGAGGCGATTACCAGCCGGGCCTTAACCGTCCGGCAGGCTGAAACCACGATCGCAGGGCCTGCGGTATAGTTGAGCATGGCTGGCACGCGGCCTGCCGATTGCAGGGCGAAGAAAGTGCTCACCACGGCATTGGCATTGGGCAGCAATACCGCAACGATTTCACCAGCTTGCGTGATTTTCTCGAATCGTTTTGCGAGCAGACGGGAACCCAGCAGAACACGGCCATAGGAAAACTTCTGGCCGATGGCATCTTCCAGTTGCGGCTCGCTTGAACGATAACGCCGGCTTGCGCTCGTCAGCGCGCCGAACAGGGTCTGTCCCGCAAAGCAGGATGAAAAATCCGTCTCTCCCACGCACGCCTCCTTCGCGCGTTCACTCCTCCAGAAACGAGTTTGGCAGGGAAAGGCAAGGAAGGGAAGAGCCGGTGTTGTATTCGATCCGCTCAGAGCCAGCTTTGGCTTCTGTGGTCGTATACACCGCCATTGACCGTGTTGTCCGGCAGGACGAGTTTGAGGAAGGTCTCGGCTACTTCGGAGGGGTGTGGCAGGGTCTCGGCATCCTCGCCGGGCATGGCCTGGGCGCGCATGCCCGTGCGCGTCGGACCGGGGCTGACCATGTTGACCTTCAGATTGGTGCTGGCACTTTCCGCAGCCCAGGTTGCGCCAAGCGCTTCGAGCGCTGCCTTGGAGATCGAATAGGCGCCCCAGAAGGGCTTGAAGGAACGTGCCGCCCCCGAGGAGACCAGCAGCGCACGGCCGGCGTCCGATGCTTTCAGCAGTGGATCGAGCGAGCGAACCAGCCGCCAGTTGGCGGTGAGGTTTGCCGCGATAACCTCTTCAAAGACTTTGGGCTCGAAATGGCCAAGCGGTGACAGGCCGCCCAGAATGCCGGCATTGGCGATGAAGATATCGAGCTTGCCCCAGCGCTCGTCGATGCTGGCGCCGAGCCGGTCGAGCGCGTCGTAATCCGTGATATCGAGGGGAACGAGGGTTGCCGAACCGCCCGCTTCGCGGATTGCATCATCCAGTTCTTCAAGCCCGCCCACAGTGCGTGCCAGTGCAATCACATGCGCCCCCTCGCGGGCAAGCGCCAGTGACGTGAAATAACCGATACCGCGCGAGGCACCGGTTACCACTGCTATCCGGTCTTTCAATCTTGTCATGAACTAAATTTCCCGTTGCCCGGCGTCCCGTATTCAGCGCCCCGTACTCAGCGCCCTTGGCGCTCGGCCAGCAGGGAAATGTTGGAATTCTTGCCATCGCCGAGATTGTGATCGGTCAGGTCGGTTGGATATTCCCGCGAGAAACAGGCATCGCAGAATTGCGGTGCTTCGCTGTTGCGCTTTGCCTCGCCGGCTGCCCGGTAAAGCCCGTCGAGCGAGATGAAGGCAAGCGAGTCGACCCGGATGAATTCCGCCATCTCTTCGACACTCATGCGCGAGGCCAGCAGTTTCTGGCGTTCCGGTGTATCGACGCCGTAATAGCAGGGCGAGGCCGTGGGCGGGCTGGCGATGCGCATATGTACTTCCGAAGCGCCTGCCTCGCGCACCATCTGCACGATCTTTTTCGAGGTCGTGCCGCGCACGATGGAATCATCCACCAGAATGACGCGTTTGCCCTCGATCATGCGCTGGTTGGCATTGTGCTTCAGCTTGACGCCCATATGTCGGATTGCATCGGTGGGCTGGATGAAGGTGCGACCGACATAATGGTTGCGGATAATGCCGAGTTCGAAGGGCAGTCCCGCGCCCTGGGCGAAGCCGATGGCCGCCGGCACGCCTGAATCGGGAACCGGCACGACGAAATCGGCTTCCGCAGGCGCTTCATTGGCCAGTTCAACGCCGATCTGCTTGCGCACATCATAGACGTTGCGGCCCGCCATGGTGGAATCGGGCCGGGCGAAATAGACATATTCGAAAATGCAGAACCGGTTGCCGGTCTTTTCGAACGGGTAGACCGAGGTAATTCCCTTGTCGGTAACGATCACCATTTCGCCGGGGTTGATGTCCCGCACATAGCGCGCGCCGATGATGTCGAGCGCGCAGGTTTCCGACGCCAGGATGTAGGCGCCGTCGAGGTCGCCCAGCACCAGCGGGCGCACACCGAGCGGATCGCGGCAGCCGATCAGCTTCTTGTTGGTGATGCCGACCAGCGAGAAGGCGCCCTCGAGCTGGCGGATCGCATCGGTGAGCTTCTCCTCGAAACTGGCAGCCTTGCCCATGGCGATGAGGTGCAGGATGACTTCGGTGTCGGATGTCGAATGGAAAATCGCGCCATCGCGCTGCAACTGGCGGCGCAGGGTGAGCGCATTGGTCAGGTTGCCGTTATGCGCGACCGCAAACCCGCCACCGGCGAATTCGGCAAAGAAGGGCTGGACATTGCGCATCTCGTCGCCGCCAGTGGTCGAATAGCGGTTGTGGCCGATGGCGCGCGAGCCCTTGAGGCGTTCCAGTACGTCGGGCTTGGTGAAGGCATCGCCGATCAGGCCGCGATGACGCTCGGCGAAGAACTGCTTGCCGTCATAGGTGACGATGCCTGCGGCTTCCTGGCCGCGGTGCTGCAGGGAGTGAAGGCCAAGTGTCGTCAGTGCCGCGGCATCCTGATGGCCGAAAATACCGAAGACGCCGCATTCCTCGTGAAGCGTGTCATCATCTTCCAGGGGGGAGTTGGAAGCGAAAGCCATGGCTGTCCTGTCTTTGCGTTGCGGGTTTCGATCTGATCCGCAAATCGGCGGATCAGCTGTTGGTTTCTTCTTCGCCGCCGGCGCCATCCTGCGGCTTCAGGCGGTCGATGATCGATTTTTCCGGATCGTCGGGCAGCAGTTCGACAAGGCCTTCACCGATCGATTCGAGCATCGGCTTGGACTTGGCGTTGGCTACCCAGCCTGGCTGGTTTTCCGGCACCAGCCAGTTGAAAAACAGCAGCCCGACAACAACCAGCAGCGCACCGCGCACGGCGCCGAAGACAAAACCGAGCGTGCGGTCGAGCGGGCCGATCTTGGAGTCGACGATGAAATCGGCGATCTTCATCGTGATAACGCTGACGACAATCAGCGCGATGATGAAGATTCCGGCGGCAGCAGCGATATCGGCGACCGTCTGGCTGTCGGAAATCGACTTGGTGTAGTTGTAGGCAAACGGCGACAGCGACTTGTAGAAGTAAAGTGCTGCAAGAGCGGCAACCACCCAGGAAGCAACCGAAAGCACTTCGCGTGAAAAGCCGCGGATCATGGCAAGCAGGCCGGAGACCAGCATCAACCCGATCAGCACACCGTCAAACAGAGTAATCATTGCATTCCCTCAGGACCCGGACACAGCGTTGTGCAATAGCTGCAAGAACGCGCCCGCCACGGCGGCCCGTTGCGCGACTAATGCCGCGTTAAAGGCGAAAAATCAATCGCCAATAACACTTTAGAGCAATTCAGGTTTTGACGGAATTGGGAAAACCTGAATGCGTAACCAAATCAACGGATAAATCGTTGTCCCGTTTCTATCGAAACGTGAAACGATCTAGTTAAAAGGGCTTTGGATATCCGGATTTTCAGGCACCTGGGCAATGGTGCAAGGCTGTGAAAACCTTGGGATCTGGATCAATCGATGTCTGCCGGAGAGGGCGTTGCCCTGGCAAGAATGCGCCCGGCCAGATCGGCAAGTTCGCTGATTTCGACCAGTTCCAGCCCGCTGGGCGGGGTAGCCCTGGTCTTGCCGTTGTTGCGGGCGGTGCTGCCCGCCGGGAGAATCGCCCGCCCGAAACCGAGCTTTTCAGCCTCTTTCAGCCGGGCCGCGGCATGGGAAACCGGCCGTGTCGCGCCTGACAGGCTGATTTCGCCGAAATAGACGCTCTGGACCGGCAGCGCCACACCGGCAAGCGAGGAGATCAGTGCGGCGGAAACGGCAAGGTCGGCAGCAGGCTCCATGATCCGGTAACCACCCGCGACATTGAGATAGACGTCATGCTGGCCGAGCCTGACCCCGCAATGGGCTTCAAGTACCGCGAGCACCATGGCGAGCCTCGAATTGTCCCAGCCGACCACGGCGCGCCGCGGCGTTGCGAGCGAGGAGGGTGCAACCAGTGCCTGGATTTCCACCAGTACCGGGCGCGTACCCTCCATGCCGGCAAAGACGGCAGCCCCCGGCGCATTGGCATTGCGCTCTCCGAGGAAAAGCTCGGACGGGTTTTCGACCTCTTTCAAGCCGCCATCGGACATCTCGAACACGCCGATTTCGTCCGTCGGCCCGAAACGGTTCTTCACGGTTCTCAGAATGCGGAAATGATGCCCGCCTTCGCCCTCGAAATAGAGCACCGCATCGACCATGTGCTCAACGACGCGGGGACCGGCTATCTGGCCATCCTTGGTGACATGGCCGACCAGCACCAGGATGGTGCCGTGCCGCTTGGCATAGCGGATCAGTGCCTGCGCCGAAGCGCGTACCTGGGTGACGGAGCCGGGCGCCGATTCGACACTGTCGGTCCACAGCGTCTGGATTGAATCGATGATCAGCAGGGCAGGGGGTTCACCCGCTTTTAGCGTGGCGAGGATGTTCTCGACGCTGGTCTCCGCAGCAAGGCCGATATTTTCCTCGACTGCCGCAAGGCGCCTTGCCCGCAGCCGGACCTGCGCCACCGCCTCCTCGCCGGAAACATAGACAACCGCATGGCCGCCCTTGGCAAGGGCTGCGGCAGCCTGGGTCAGAAGGGTCGACTTGCCGATGCCGGGATCGCCGCCCACCAGCAGGGCGGAGCCGGGAACGAAGCCGCCGCCGGTTACCCGGTCGAGTTCGGCAATGCCGGAGGCAAGGCGTGGTGCTTCCTGGGTATCTCCGGCAAGCGCCACCAGTTCGACGGCGTGGCCTGTTTCCATGCGGCGTGCGGCTGGCGTTGCCCCCACGCCGCTCTCGCCGCGCTCCTCGACCAGCGTGTTCCATTCCCCGCAGGCATCGCACCGTCCCGACCAGCGCGGTGAGGTGCTGCCGCAGGACTGGCAGACAAATTGCGATTTCGATTTGGCCATGCTTCCCCGCCGCCGCTCGCATGATGTTCATGTTACGTTCTATTCGCATTTTCACTGCTTTGCAAGATGCAGGCAGCAGTTCTCGCGGCATCGCGGCGGCTTCTACACCTGTTTTCGAGCCGAGCGGCCATGGCGGGAGGCCAGTTCGACAAGCCGGCGGAAGGTCGGGCACTCCAGGTGTGAGGGTGCCGGACACTCCGCCACATGGCGCAGCAGGTCGCGCAGCGTCTTCATCCGGCGGATTTGCCGGTCCAACTCGTCTGCCTTTCGGTGTAATGGCGCGCGGGGAACATCGCCCTTTCCGTCACTGCCAAACATGGAGACAATCTCGTCCAGCGAGAATCCGGCCACCTTGCCCATTTCGATCAGCGCAAGCTGCAACACCACGTCGGCGGAAAACTGCCGACGCAGCCCCTTGCGGCCTGCTGAGGTGATCAATCCGATTTCCTCATAATAGCGCAGTGTCGATGGCGGCACGCCGGCCTTCTCCGCCACCTCTCCGATGTCCAGAAATTTCATGCTTGACCTCAAGTTTACTTGAAGTTGTACGCTACCGTCGACATTCGATTTTTGCAAGGAAAACAGGCCATGGGCGCCATCTGGACTCTCGCACTTTCAATGCTTCTGGCTTCCATGGGAACCAGCATCGCCAACATCGCCCTGCCGGCGATTGCGCTTAGCATGTCGCAGTCCATTGCCGGTGTGCAATGGGTCGTCACGGCATACCTTCTCCCCCTCACGGTGATGGCCGTGGCCGGCGGTCATCTCGGTGACCGGTTTGGTCTCAGGACCATGCTGCTCTTTGGCATCGGGCTCTTTACACTGGCATCGCTCGCCTGTGCCGTCGCGCCGAACCTGTGGATCCTGATCGCGGCAAGAGCCTTTCAGGGTACAGGCGCGTCATTCCTCATGACGGTCACGATCGCGCTGGTGAGCGAAACCGCCGACGGGAAAAGGGTTGGCACGGCAATGGGCCTGTTGGGAACGATGTCTGCCATCGGAACTGCCGCCGGACCTTCCCTGGGCGGTATTCTGATCTCGCTGGCGGATTGGCGCGGCGTGTTTCTTGTTCTGGTTCCCCTTGGGCTGCTGGCACTTGGTATGGGGCTGCGATTCCTGCCCGCAGGCGGAGGCCCGGCAAGCCTTGCAGGCGTGCGCCTTGCATCCCTGCGCAATTTCGGCCTTGTGCCGAGGCTGGCGGCAAATCTGTGTGTTGCTGCGGTGATGATGACGACCCTGATTGTCGGCCCTTTCTTTCTCGGCATCGCACTTGAGCTTGGTGCCGCCACAGTCGGCTTCGTGATGTCGGTGGGGCCTGTCATCTCCATTTTGAGCGGCGTTCCATCGGGCAGGCTGGTCGATCGCTGGAGCGCGCAGCAGGTCAGCGCGCTCGGACTTGCAGCCATGACGGCGGGTGCTTTCGCGCTTGCCTTCCTGCCGGAGCATTTCGGCGTGGCGGGTTACCTTGCCGCCATCGCCATCCTGACGCCCGGCTATCAGCTGTTTCAGGCGGCGAACAATACTGCGGTGATGGAGGGCGTTCCCGGGGAAAGAAAGGGAACGGTTTCCGGCCTGCTCGGTTTTTCTAGGAACCTCGGGCTTGTTCTGGGTGCGGTGGTCATGTCGGCCCTGTTTGCCTCCGGTGTGGCAGCGGACGAACTGCAGCACACCGCTTCACAAGATATCGCCAACGGCATGCGGCGGACATTTCTCGTCGCGGGGATGGTTCTGTTTGCGATGCTGTGGCTCACACGCCCAAGACAGGCCTGACTTGGTTGAGATCAGCCCTGGTGCCGCCCGGCGCGGGCAAGCCCGTGCGCCACCAGCCGGTCGATGATCTCGGGATAGCTGACGCCGCTCGCCGCCATCGCCTTCGAATACATGCTGATGTCGGTGAAACCGGGAATGGTGTTGAGTTCGTTGACGACGAAGCTCATGTCTTTCCGCAGGAAGAAATCAACCCGCGCCATGGCATCGCAGCCTACCGCACGGAACGCCTCCGCCGCCGTGTCGCGGATATCGGCTTCAACCGCCTCAGGCAGCTCTGCGGGAACTTTCAGCAGGGCGCCGTCCGCATCGATGTACTTCGCGTCGTAGCTGTAGAAACCGTGGCTTTCCGCCGGCACGATCTCCCCGGGCCGCGAAACGAACAGGCTTCCGTCTGGGTCCTCGATAACCGCACATTCGATCTCGCGGCCCTCGATGAATTCTTCCGCCAGCAGAACACGGTCGTATTTGAAGCCTTCTTCCAGCGCAGCAGAGTAATCGGTCTCACCGGTTACCTTGCTGACACCCACGGAAGAACCCTGCCGGGCAGGCTTGATGAATACCGGAAGCCCGAGTGCTTCTTCCACCGCATCAAAAGACGGAACGCCATTCTGCCGGATGGTGACCGACCGGGCGGCGGGAATGCCCGCCTCGTTCAGCAACCGCTTGGCGATGTCCTTGTCGAGCGCGGTTGCCGACCCAAGGATGCCGCAGCCGGCAAGCGGCACGCAGGCGGTCTCGGCTAGCCCCTGTATTGATCCATCTTCGCCGGGCAATCCGTGCAGCACCGGAAACAGGATATCGAGCTTTGCAAGTTCGCGCGCAGTGCCGTCTGCCTCGAGCGCAATCATCCGCCCTTCACCGCCCGGCATCAGACAGACCTCCGTGCCGCCAGAGGGCTGTTCGAGCAGGCCATCGCGATAGCCGCTCAGCAGCCATTTGCCTTCACGGGTGATGAAGATCGGCACGGCATCGTATTTTGCCGGATCGAGCGCCGCCATTACATTGGTGGCTGAAAGCACCGAGACGTCGTGCTCGGCGGAGCGTCCGCCGAAAAGCACGCCGATGCGAAGTCTGTCGTGTGAGGAAGGCATGAAGGTCGGCTGGTCCTGTTGATCGGAAGATTGCCAGACTGCCATGCAATGCCATGCTGCGAAAGGCCGGAGGTGTCACCGCATCATTCGACGTAGATGCGCTCATAGCGTTGGCCGAGGCTGGTCAGCAGTTCATAGCCGATCGTGCCGGCGCTCGCCGCCAGTTCATCGACGCGAAGCTGCCGGTTGATCAGATCGACCCATTCGGTTTTGGCAAGAATGCGCTCCGGCACGTCGGTTACGTCAAGTGCCATCAGATCCATGGAAATGCGCCCGAGGATCGGCGCGCGGTGCCGGTCGATCATGGCAGAGCCGCCCGTTCCGATCTTGTGGTTGCGCAGCGTGGTTCCTGCGCCCGATGCCTGACGGTGCAACCCGTCGGCATAGCCGATGCCGATGACGGCGATTTTGCTGTCGCGTTTCAGTACCGCCGCCGCGCCATAGCCAACACTTTCTCCGCGCCCGACCTGTTTCATCTGGATGATACGGCCTTCGAGCCGCACCACCGGCTTCATCGGGTTTTTCACGTCGTTGACCGCATCGCCGCCATAAAGCGAAATGCCGGGCCTCAGCAGGTCGAAATGCGCCTTTCTGCCGAGAAACACACCGGCGGAATTGGCAAGCGAAGCACGCGCATCGGGAAAATGCTTGCGGGCAGCACCGAAGGCTTCAATCTGCCGGGCGTTCAGCGGATGGTCCGGATCGTCGGCACAGGCGAAGTGGCTGACGATCAGCTCCGGGTTCAGCTTTTTCATCAGGTCGGGTGAGGAGAGAAGCCAGGCAAGCTCCTCCTTGCCGAGTCCGAGCCGGTTCATGCCGGTATCGATATGCAGGGCAGGGCGGGTGCCGCGCCGCTGCTTTACCGTCCAGTTGTTGATACCGCGCGGCGAATTGATCACCGGGGTGAGTTGATGACGCCGGTATTCGGCTTCCGCCTTGATGTTGAAGCCGTTGAAAATGTGAATTCTGGCCTTCGGCGCAACCTGCCGCACCAGCACACCTTCGCCAATGGTCGCGGTGAAAAAATCCCGGCAGCCTGCCTTGTAGAGTGCCTTTGCCACCGGCTGCGTGCCCAGTCCGTAGGCATCGGCCTTGACCACGGCGGCGCACTGCTTGTGGGCTGCCTTGCCGCGCAGCTTCTGCCAGTTGGCAACAATGGCGCCAAGATCGATGGTCAGCCGCCCGTTGGGGTGCGGCGGCGAGGGATATGCCTTTGCCATCAACGCGCTCCCGCAAGCAGCCTATTCATAGCGGTCCGGCAGATGATCCTCTTCTGCCAGATCACTGAAACGGGTGAACTCCGCTTGGAAGCCGAGTTTGGCAGAGCCGGTCGGGCCGTGGCGCTGCTTGGCGATGATGACTTCCGCCTTGCCAACCGCCTCGGCCATGTCGGCTTCCCATTTGAGGTATTCCTCGGTGCCGGGCTTCGGCTCGCGGTTCTTGATGTAATACTCCTCGCGGAAGACGAACAGCACCACGTCGGCGTCCTGCTCGATCGAGCCCGACTCGCGAAGATCGGAGAGTTGCGGGCGCTTGTCGTCACGGCTTTCCACCTGGCGGGAAAGCTGTGACAGCGCGATGATCGGGACATCGAGTTCCTTGGCCAGCGCCTTCAGTCCGGTAGTGATTTCGGTGACTTCCTGCACCCGATTGTCGCCGGAACGCTTCGAACCCTGCATCAGCTGGATATAGTCGACCACCATGACGTCGAGGCCGCGCTGGCGCTTCAGCCGCCGCGCGCGGGCAGCAAGCTGGGCAATCGAAATGCCGCCGGTCTCGTCGATGTAAAGCGGGATGCGCTGCATCTCGCTCGAACAGTAGGAGAGCTTGGCGAACTCGGCTTCGGTGATCTCGCCTCGGCGGATTTTCGACGACGAGACTTCCGCCTGCTCGGAGATGATACGGGTTGCCAGCTGGTCTGCCGACATCTCCAGCGAGAAGAAGCCGACAACGCCGCCATTGAGTGCCTTGTGGCTGCCGTCCGGGTTTACGTCAGGCTCGTATCCAAGGGCAATGTTGAAGGCGATGTTGGTGGCAAGCGCGGTCTTGCCCATGCCGGGACGCCCCGCAAGAATGATCAGGTCGGAGTTCTGCAACCCGCCCATGCGCTGGTCGAGGCTGTGGATGCCGGTCGAAATCCCCGACAACCCGCCGTCTCGCTCATAGGCAGCGCCCGCCAGTTCGATCGCCTTCTGCATCGCATCGGAAAATTCCTGGAACCCGCCGCCATAACTGCCGGTTTCCGCCAGTTCGAACAGCCGCCGCTCGGCGTCCTCGATCTGGCCGGAAGGCGGCATGTCGACCGGCGCATCATAGGCGATGTTGACCATATCCTCGCCAATCGTAATCAGCGAGCGGCGCACGGCGAGGTCGTGGATCAGGCGGCCATAGTCGGCGGCGTTGATGATCGTCGTTGCTTCTGCCGCAAGCCGCGCCAGATACTGCGCGACCGTCATGTCGCCGATCTTCTCGTTTTCCGGCAGGAAGGTCTTGACCGTGCGCGGATCGGCCTTCTTGCCGACCCGGATCATGTCGGAAGCGCATTTGAAGATCTGCCTGTGGATCGGCTCCTGAAAATGCTCTGTCCTCAGAAAGTCGGAAACCCGGTAATAGGCATCGTTGTTGATCAGGATCGCACCGATCAGTGCCTGCTCGGCCTCGACGTTCTGGGGCGCCGCGCGATAGGGCAGGGCGCGCGCATCCTTGCGTTGCTCGGCGCTTTCATTGTTCAGATAGGAGATGTTTTCGGCCATGCTTGTCCCAATCGCATGCCAGCGGCATGAATGAAGTAATTCCGGTAACGCAATATCGTGAACAGGCGCTGCGCGTACTGAGATCTCTTCGCGCATTGCCCGGCAATTCCCGCCAACCCTTAACTCAGGGTTTTCACCATCCGCCGGGGATTGCCAGAGCCGTTGGCGGCTTCCACGCCAATTAACAGCTTTCTTTTCACCGCATCAGTTTAGCCTTGACAGGAATAACTGATTCGCTGCGCCGGTTTCACGTTTTTACATTGAAAACCGACCGCCAGAAGGCAATGCGCGGCTTGCCTGCCCGCTGGTTGGCGAGCCCCGCCCTGATCGCCATGTGCCAGTGGTCAAGGAAAATACCGATCGCCTTCGCCAGGCCGTAACGCGGGTCATAGGCGTGCACGGGTTCTGAATAGAGCGCATTGACCTCCAGCACCTTGATGCCCCTGCCGGCAAAGAGGCTTTCATAATCCGGCGCCCGGGCATCGAGCCTGCCATAGTGATAGCCCTCGATGGCATCGAGATGGGGGGCGACACCGGCATTGAGATCGTCGGTGATGAAATCGGAAATGTCCTGAAACGTCGCGCCGAGGTGGTGGTTGCGCACCGGCATCAGGTCGATGGTTTCACCGTCGCCGGGAACCCGGCCCAACTGGTGCTGGTTGTATTTTGCCACCCTGCGCCGTGTTTCCCGGTCGGCATGGGCGTCATCGTCTGTTCCGATCAACTCGCCAATGGTGCGCTTGCCGTCGCCGGTCACCGGAAAGCCGCGCTTCAGCGTCATCGAGACGATCCGGCCGGGTTTGTGAGGATCGGCGCGGACATAGAAGAGGCCTGCCTCCACACCGCCGACAAATTCCTGCAGCAGCCAGGTGCCGCCGGAGGCTGAAGCCTTCTGCCATGCTTGCCGGAAATCCCCCGCGCTGCCGATCATCAGCACATCCATGCCCTGAATGCCCTCATCGGGCTTCAGAACGGTGCGCGGGCTGCCGATCTTTTTGGCAAAGGTCCCATGGCGGGCAAGCGCCTCATCGGGCGAAAGCGTGGTCGCAAGCGATATCTGCCGCACCAGCAGTGGGCAGTCCGGAGTAAAGCGGGCAAAGAAGGCTTCTTTCGAATCCGGATGCAGCCCGCCGCGCTCAAGCCCGTAATTGGCACAGAGCGGCGCACTCAGGCTGCGGTATCGTGCCAGCATGGCAAGAATGCCGATCGCAACCGGAACGTAGAACAGCCACATGGGGATTTCATGCCACCAGCGCCGTTCGAGACGGATGCCCGGTGGCCGTGCGGCCTTTTCTGTGCTGGACGTCATGCTGGCGGATTTCGCCATATACCCCTACCTGAAGTTCCCGTCTGACAAAAAAGGGGCGCGGAACTCTCGCCCGCGCCCCCCATCAGAAGTGTCACAAATTCCGTCAGGCTGGCAAGCGCCTTAGGAGGCAGCCTCTTCCTCGCCTTCTTCGGCGGCGTCGCTGTCGTCGGACGCTTCTTCGTCGGCGCTTTCTTCAGCCGCTTCAGCAGTTTCCTCTTCGCCAGCTTCCTCGATTTCTTCAGCAGCGGTTTCCGCGTCATCCGGATTCTCGAAGATTTCCTCCAGATCGATCTCGGCGTCGTCGGCTTCCTGAGCCTCGAAAGCAGCCGTCGGGTTGGTCAGGTCCTCACCGGCTGCCTGACGCTCGGCCTCATCGCCGGAACGGGCAACGTTGACGGTAATGGTGGACGTGACTTCCGGGTGCAGCACGATTTCAACAGAATGCAGGCCAATGGCCTTGATCGGGTTCTGCAGGCTGACCTGGCTGCGGGCGACCTTGAAGCCGTTCTCGTCGAGTTCTGCAGCGATGTCCCGGGTCGAGACCGAACCGTAGAGCTGGCCGGTTTCGCCGGCCGAGCGGATCAGCACATAGCTCGAGCCATTGAGTTTGTCGTTGACGCCGTCGGCCTCTTTTTTGCGCTCAAGGTTTCGGGCTTCGAGGTCTGCACGCTGGGATTCGAACCGCTCCTTGTTGGTGTCGTTGGCGCGGAGTGCCTTGCCCTGCGGCAGAAGATAGTTGCGCGCATAGCCGTCCTTGACGGTGACGATGTCGCCCATCTGGCCGAGCTTTGCGATGCGTTCCAGAAGAATGATCTGCATGGTTTGGTTTCCTTGTTTGTATGTCTGTTTGTTTGATTGGGCGGGGAGGCTAGCTCTTGCCCGGTGTGTTTCGGGCCTGTTGCGAAAAGCTGCGCAAAAGGCCCATGACGGTGAAGACGATGAATGGGAACGCCAGCAGGATGATCGATCCATAGGCGATGGTGAGCACCAGAAAGGCAGCGGCATTGCCGCGCAGCTTGAAGTGCAACTGCGCAAGCCCGATCAGGCCATAGCCGCAAATTGCAATGCCGAGCATGACGGCGCCGGCAAGCGATGCGCTGCCGCTCAAAGCCAGCATGCCGACAAGGCCTGCGACCAGAAAGCCTGCTGCCTGCGGCGGCAGGGCGACATTGGCGGCAATGTCCTCGCGCTCGCGCGCCAGAAGGCCGGAACGGCGGGTAATCGCCGCTGCAGCAAAGGCAGTGAGCACATGCATCAGCAGCCACACGCCTGGCGCTACCAGCGGAATGGCCGACGCATAGGCGCGCGCCTGCGCTTCGACGACTTCCGGTGTCAGGCCGCTCACATCCGGCCGCTGTTCCAGGATATTTGAAAAAAGCTGCTTGAAGGAAGCGACCAGTGCTTCTTCGGTGATGCCACCGAATGCGCCGATGGCGATGAAGACCACCACCAGGATCGACATCAGGTGAAACAGGATGGTGCCGAGCGGATACCAGCGGATGCCGCCTTCCGCCTCATCTGCCTGGCCAAGATTGGTCAGATGCCCGACCCAGCCGGCGGGCACGAACAGCATGGCTGAAGAGGCGATGGCGGTCGGAATTTCCGTCAGCACGCCGATCGTGCCGGTGCCCGCCAGTACGGAGGCGATACCGGCCTGAAAGCCCCATCCCATGGTCGCGATGTAGATGACGCCGGCAGCAACAAACGGCAGGAAGAAGGCAAACGGCATCGTGGTGACGGTCGCTGTCACCATGAGGCCGGCAGCCAGTCCGGCCAGAAGTCCGATCAGAATGGAACGGTTTGCCATTGTCTCTCGCTGTCCTGCCATCCGGCAGTTAGGCGCGCCTCGCACGCCAACCTGGGTTTATCTTGTTTCCCCAACCACGATCCCCATCGCAGAGGGCAGTAGCAGCGGCGCAATGCGCCGCCGCCATTGATTGCCGTCGGCTGTTAGCCGATCACGTAAGGCAGCAGGCCGAGAAAGCGGGCCCGCTTGATTGCCTGCGCCAGTTCGCGCTGCTTCTTGTTGGAAACAGACGAAATACGCGAAGGGACGATCTTGCCGCGTTCGGAGATGTAGCGCGACAGCAGCTTGACATCCTTGTAGTCGATTACCGGCGCATTCGGGCCGCTGAACGGGCACGACTTGCGGCGGCGGTTAAAGGGTCTGCGTGCAGCCATCGCCATTATTCGTCTCCACTTTCATCTTTTCTGTCCGACTCGTCTCTCCTCGGAGAGTCTTCACCGCGCGGCGCGCGGCGCGGGCCACGATCATCGCGGTCACGGCGCGGGCCGCGATCGTCACGGTCGGATTTTTTCATCATTGCCGAAGGGCCATCTTCGTGGGCTTCCACCTTGATGGTCATGTAGCGCAGGATGTCCTCGTGCAGGCGCATCTGGCGTTCCATTTCGGAGACGGCATCGGCTGACGCCTCGACATTCATCAGGATGTAGTGGGCCTTGCGGTTTTTATTGATCTTGTAGGCCGCAGTTTTCAGGCCCCAGTTCTCGACCTTGCCGACCTTGCCGCCATTGCCTTCAAGAACGCCCTTGAAGTGCTCGGTCAGCGCATCGGCCTGCTGGCCGGAAATGTCCTGGCGCGCCAGGAACACGTGTTCGTATAGTGGCATATTGCCTTTCCTTTCTTTACGCCGGGCTGCTTCGCGCAAAGCCTCCAAACCGCGTTTCTGGGGCGACATCGTCGCCGGGAAAGGCGTTTGGGAACGGTTGAGAGCAGAGACAAGGGAAGTCGGCCCGTTTTTGAACCCTGTTCTGCAAACCGTTCCCAATAGAACTCGTCTACCGGTATTTGCAGAACCTTCCTTTCAGCCTCCGGCGTAACCGCCCGGAACTTGAACGGGCGCGTTATACGCATTTTCCGAGCAAATGCAAGCCGCGCCGGCAGGCGAACTGCGGGAGGCGTGCAGGGCGGCATGCAGCCGCAAGCTTGCAGGCGGGAGGTGGTTCGGAAGAACAATTTAAGGTTGCAGTTGTTAACCGTAGAGTAACCACAAATGGGCGACAATGGCGCAATTCAGGGGCTTGTGGGTTTAGGCATGGCAAAAGAGCTGTTCTGGCCGGGGGAAGGAGACGGCGATGCGTTGTCGCTTGCACGCAAGCGCGCCATCATCGTTTTTTGCCTTGCCGGCGGAGGCCTCGGCTTTATCTCCAGTGTTCGCGGCTATCTGGCAGGCGAATTGCTGCCCGGCACTGCAAACTTCCATCTTTCGATTTTCGGGCCGTTGGTCATTCTTTTCGCGCCGCTCCTGATTCGTCTCCGGTTCGATCCGGAAAAGATCATTACGGCAATACTCGCCTATTCCTACGTGCTCATTGCAGCGATTTCCGTCAGCGATGGCGGTATCGTCAATCACTCCCAGTTCTTTCTGGTCGCCTGGGCGGCGATCGTCGCGCTGCTCTATGGCTGGAAGGGTGCATTTACCAGCGGCGTGCTGACGCTGATCAGTTTCGCTGCGCTGCTTTCCTTCAAT
Organism: Nitratireductor sp.; assembly: GCA_020441735.1. Classification (GTDB taxonomy): domain Bacteria; phylum Pseudomonadota; class Alphaproteobacteria; order Rhizobiales; family Rhizobiaceae; genus Salaquimonas. The sequence continues at coordinate 226 of JAGRLQ010000042.1, read as the reverse complement.
CAGTATGTCACGCCGTCGGCCATGGGGCTGATGGAATCGGAGGCCCTTCTGAGGGAATGGCTGGTAACGGGCCTGGCCTTCTGTCTCCTGCTGGTCATTTCATCCGCTGCGGTTTTCCAGACTTCCATGCACCGTGCCGCCAAGCGCCTGAACGAGGCGACGCAGGCGGCACAGGCCGCCGAAAGAGCCAAATCCGAGTTTCTCGCCAATATGAGCCATGAAATCC